>JAPOPO010000185.1 GCA_026712885.1 Rhodospirillales bacterium
AGCACCAGCAAGGCGCGCGAGCTGCTGCGCCGCGAGGAGGTCGAGGAGCGCTTCGGTGTCTCGCGAAGCTGGATCTACAACCAGATGCGCGCCGGGCGCTTCCCGGAGCCGGTGAAGATCAGCGAGCGCGCCGTGAGATGGCGGGTGATTGACCTCGACAAGTGGGCCGAGGACAGGCCTGTCGCGCACGGTGAGATCGGCCATCCCTAATCCGTCACCGTGAATCGGGGCCCGTTGTCAGAATCCCGGCCAGCGACGCTTGCTTGTGCCGGCTGCCCGGAATCGGTACGGGAACAGCCCGCAAGGTCCGTCAAGTTCCGATCGGTCGTGTTGGGCAGCATGTGGGGCTGATCGCCGGGAAGACGAGAAAAGGACGCCCGCGCAGCGGGTTATCCGAGGCGACGGGTCCCACTCCCTCACGTCAGCTATCGTGGGTGCCTGCTCCCAGTTCGGGCATGGATATGGGGATGGATGGGACAGGAAGGAAATAAAGAAAGAAAAGCAATGTCTTAAGCCATTTTGTGGCTGACTACGGCTAGTCTCTCCGCGTCACCATGGGCGGCTTCTCGCGCTGGTTCGTTGGGCGAGTCATTTGTAGTACCATGCCGCCGCCGGCACCGGTCTCGACGGCGTTGCGGCCGCTGAATTCCGCGCGCATCTGAGTCATCGATCCCTCCGGGACTACGGTTAGGCGTCCGGATCGTAGGCGAGGTTCGGTGCAAGCCAGGCCTCAGTCTCCTGGACGGAGGTCCCCTTGCGCCTTGCGTAGTCCGCCACCTGGTCGCGGCCGATCTTGCCGATCCCAAAATAGTTGCTCTCCGGGTGGCTGAAGAAGAGGCCGCACACCGACGACGCCGGCCACATGGCGAAGCTCTCGGTGAGCTGCAGGCCCGTGCGGGCTTCGGCCTCCAGCAGCGCGAAGATGGTGCGCTTCTCGCTGTGGTCGGGGCAGGCGGGATAGCCGGGCGCCGGCCTGATTCCGCGATAGCGCTCGCCGATCAACTCGTCGTTCGCCAGGGTCTCGTTCGGCGCGTAGCCCCAGAGCTCCTTGCGCGTGCGCTCGTGCAGCAATTCCGCGAAGGCCTCCGCCAGCCGGTCGCCGAGGGCCTTGACCATGATGGCGCTGTAGTCGTCGTGGTCCTGCTCGTGCGCCGCCGCCAACTGCTCGACACCGTCGCCGACCGTGACCGCGAACCCGCCGATGTGATCGTCGACACCCGATCCCCGCGGTGCCACGAAGTCTGCCAGCGCGTGATTGGGGCGCTCGCGCTCTCGCGCCATCTGCTGGCGAAGCGTGTGGAGCGTGGCGAGCGGGCGCTCGTGCCCGCCGTTCGCGAACAGCTCGATATCGTCATCCACGCTCCAGGCAGGCCAGATGCCGACCACTGCACGCAGTTCGAAGGAGCCTTGCGCCACGATGCCGTCGAGCATGGCGCGCGCGTCGTCGAAGAGCGACCGCGCCGCCTTGCCCACTAACTCGTCGTCGAGGATCGCCGGGTACGTGCCGGCAAGCTCCCAGCTTCGGAAGAAGGGCGTCCAATCGATATAGGGGACGAGATCGGCGACCCCGACATCGGCGATGGTGCGCACGCCCGTGAAGCGCGGTGCCGGCGCGCGGTAACGCCCCCAGTCGAGCCGCGCCCGATTGGCGCGCGCCTCCTCCAGAGAGAGAAGCCGCCTGCCTGCCTGCCCCCGGCCGTGAGCCGCACGCATCTCGTCGTATCGTTCACGGACCTCGGCGGCAAAGGCCTGGCGCCGTTCCCGGCTGATCAAGGCGCCGGCGACGCCCACTGCCTTCGACGCATCCGCCACATGCACCACGGCACCGCTGTAGGCGGGCGCGATCTTGACGGCGGTGTGCATGCGGCTGGTGGTGGCGCCGCCGATCAACAGTGGGAGGTCGAGGCCCTGGCGCTCCATCTCGGCCGCGAGCCGGCACATCTGGTCGAGGCTCGGCGTGATCAGACCCGAGACCCCGATCAAGTTCGCATTCTCCTGCCGGGCGGTGTCGAGGATCTGCGCCGCCGGCACCATGACGCCGAGGTCGATGACCTCGAAGTTGTTGCAGCGGAGCACGACGCCCACGATATTCTTGCCGATGTCGTGCACGTCGCCCTTGACTGTGGCGGTGACGATCTTGCCGGAGGTTTCGGGCGCCCGCCCGCCTGCGCGCTTCTCTGCCTCGACAAAGGGCACGAGATGGGCGACCGCCTTCTTCATCACGCGGGCGCTCTTGACCACCTGCGGGAGGAACATCTTGCCGGCGCCGAAGAGGTCGCCGACGACGTTCATGCCGTCCATCAGCGGCCCCTCGATGACCAAGAGCGCGCGGTCGGCGGCGCGGCGCGCCTCCTCGGTATCGTCGACGATGTGATCGGCGATGCCGTGCACGAGCGCGAAGCGGAGGCGGCCTTCGACATCCTGCTCGCGCCAGGTGTCGCCTTCCTGCTCCCGCTCGGCACCGGCGCCTGCGTCGCGGTAACGCTCGGCGATATCGAGCAGGCGCTCGGTGGCGTCGGGCCGGCGATTGAGCAGCACGTCCTCGACCGCGGTCCTGAGCGCCTCCGGCAGGTCCTCATAGACCGCGAGCTGGCCGGCATTGACAATCCCCATGTCCATGCCGGCCCCGGTCGCGTGATAGAGGAAGGCCGCATGCATCGCTTCGCGGACCGTATTGTTGCCGCGGAACGAGAAGGAAATGTTGGAGACCCCGCCTGAGACGCGAACGTGCGGCCACCTGGCCTTGATCCGACGCGCCGCCTCGATGAAGGCGCGGGCGTAGTCATCGTGCTCCTCAATTCCGGTGGCAACGGCGAAGATGTTGGGATCGAAGATGATGTCGGCCGCAGCGAGGCCGACGCGCTCGGTGAGCAACCGATACGCGCGCTCGCATATGGCGAGCTTGCGTTCTGGGGTCTCCGCCTGCCCCTGCTCGTCGAAGGCCATTACCACGACGGCCGCGCCGTAACGGCTCACCAGCCGCGCCTGTTCCAGGAAGGGCTCCTCCCCCTCCTTGAGGCTGATGGAGTTGACCACGGGCTTGCCCGCGACTGCCCGCAAGCCGGCCTCGATGGCGGGCCAGTGGGAGGAATCGATCATCACCGGCACGCGCGCGATGTCCGGCTCGGCCGCGATGAGGTTGAGGAAGCGGGACATGGCAGCCTCGGCGTCCAGCATCCCCTCGTCCATGTTGACGTCGATGATCTGGGCGCCGTTCTCGACCTGCTGTCGCGCGACCTCGAGCGCAGCCGGGTAGTCGCCGGCGGTGATCAGCTTGCGGAACCGGGCCGAGCCCGTGACGTTGGTGCGCTCGCCCACGTTGATGAAGCTGCCGCCATCGTCCCGGCTCTCGAAGGGCTCCAGGCCGGCAAGGCGGAGCTTGGGCGTGCTCTCGGGCACCGCGCGCGGCGGATGCGCAGCGACCGCGTCCGCGATGGCGGCGATATGCGCGGGCGTGGTACCGCAGCAGCCGCCGACCAGGTTGACCAGACCGGCCTCGGCCCACTCGCCCAGCTGCGCGGCGGTCTCCTCCGGTGTCTCGTCATAGCCGCCGAATTCGTTGGGCAGCCCGGCATTGGGGTAGGCGCCGATCCGCGTCTCGGCAAGCCGCGCCAGGTCGGCGATATGCGGGCGCATGTCCGCGGCGCCGAAGGAGCAGTTGAGCCCGATGCTGAACGGTGCGGCATGGGCGAGGGTGAGATAGAAGGCCTCGACAGTCTGGCCGTTGAGCATGCGGCCCGCGCGGTCGGTCACCGTGCCCGAGATGAGGATGGGCAGCCGGGTCCCGATGGCCTGGAACATCTCATCCAGTGCGACCAGAGCCGCCTTGGCATTCAGCGAATCGAAAATCGTCTCCAGCAGGATCAGGTCGACCCCGCCATCCACCAGGGCCTCCGCCGCCTCGCGGTAGGCGGCGCCGAGGGTGGCGAAGTCGATCGTGCGCTTGCCCGGATCGTTCACGTCCGGCGAGACCGAGAGGGTCTTGCTGGTGGGCCCGAGCACGCCGGCGACGAAGCGGGGCCGCTCGGCGGTCGCTGCGGCGTCGGCGGCCTCGCGCGCGATCCGGGCGCTGGCGAGATTGAGGGCGCGCACGGCGTCCGTTAGGCCGTAGTCCTCCTGGGATACGCGGTTCGCGTTGAAGGTGTTGGTGGTGACGATGTCGGCGCCCGCTGCCAGAAAGCCCGCATGGATGTCGCGGATGATCTCCGGCCGGGTGAGGGAGAGCAGGTCGTTGTTGCCGGCAAGCTCGCGGTCGTGATCGGCGTAGAACGTGCCGCGAAAGTCGGCCTCGCTCAGCGCGTGACGCTGGATCATGGTGCCCATGGCCCCGTCCAGCACCAGCACGCGCCGGGCTGCAGCCGATTCGAGCACGGCAGCTCGGGAGCCCGGCCGGCCTTCCTTGCGCCTCTCGGTTCGTGGCTCTCGTGCCTGGCGCTCTGCTGCCGCCACGCCCTGTCTCCGTGGCCCGCCGCACGAAAATACCCGCCGCGGCTGAAGCCGGGCGGGCCCAACGCTTTAGCCGCATTTGTAGAGCGCCCGCAAGCTGTCGCTCAAATCGGCGCTATGGCACGCTCTTTAGAGACGACGGGTCGGCCCGTCAAGAGTCGGGATGAGACCGCATCGATGGGATGGGGCGGATCCGGCAGGATCGTCGCCACGGCGGGCGGCGCCAGAGGAAAAACGGCCTGATGTTCCGCCGTGACGAGATCAATCTCAATATCGGCGGTCCAAGTCTGCAGGCTTGCGCAGGCATCTTGCGCTCAGAGAGGCAACACGGTCGTCGACTTGATCTCCTCCATGGAAAGCAGCGCGGTAATGTTGAAGATCTTCACCTGCGAAATGAGCGCCTGGTAGAAATCGTCATAGGCTCTGGCGTTCGGTACGCGGACTTTTAGAATGTAGTCGATATCGCCCGCTAGGCGGTGGGCCTCCATCACCTCCGGGCGTCCCTTCAGCGTCTCCAGGAAGCGGTCCTGCCAATCCTTCTGATGCTCGGAGGTTCGAATGAGCACGAAGAAGCACGCCTGCAGTCCCAGCTTGTCGGGGTCGAGAAGAACCGTGTTCTGCCGGATGATCCCCGCAGCCCGGAGCTTGCGAATGCGATGCCACACGGGCGTGCGCGAGGCGCCGGCTCTCTCTGCGATGTCGTCCAGCGAGCGCGAGGCGTCCTCCTGCATCGCCGCAAGGATTTTCCGATCGACGCCGTCGAGCTGGACAGCCATCTCAACCTCCGCCACAGACAGAAAGTAAATTCTGTATTGCGTGCGATTCTATAGAAATTGTCCTTATTTGTCGAGCAATCTATCGCAATATTAGAATTTATGTACTATTCGCCTGCGCCAAGCGTAGTCGACAGCAGGTGGTCGCCGTGCAGCATTTCCCCATCTTCCTCCGTCTCTCGGGCCGGCGTGTCGTCGTTTCCGGCGCGGGGCGGGCTGCAACGGCCAAGCTGCGCCTGCTCCTGAAGACCGACGCGCGGATCGTCGTATTCGGCCCCGGCCCGGACCCGGACATCCTGTCGTGGCACCGCGACGGTGCATTGCGCCACGACGCGCGCCGCATAGAGGGCACCGACCTTGAGGGTGCGGCGCTGCTCTATTGCGCGAGCGACGATCCCGAGGAGGATGCGCGTGCCGCTGCACTGGCCCGGCGGTGCAGAATTCCTGTCAACATCGTCGACAATCTCGAAGACAGCGACTTCATCACGCCGGCCATCGTGGACCGCGACCCGCTCTTCGTGGCCATCGGAACCGAAGGGACGGCGCCGGCGCTGGCGCGGCATCTCAAGGCGGCAATAGAGGCCCAGCTGCCGGGCTCACTCGGGGCGTTGGCCCGGATCGGACAGGCATTTCGTCCGCAGGCCGAGCGCCTTCCTCCGGGCCGGATGCGGCACGCCTTCTGGTCTGAGTATTTCTCCCGGCGGGGGCCCTGCGCCTTTGCGCGAAACGGCGAGAAGGGCGCGCGCGATTGCCTGAGCGCCCTTCTCGACGAGACTGCCGAGGGCGGTCGCCTCGCCGGCCGGGTCTCCCTCGTCGGTGCCGGGCCGGGGGACCCGGAGCTACTGACACTCAAGGCCCGTAACCGTCTGCACGAGGCGGACATCGTGGTGCATGACCGGCTCGTTTCCCCGCAAGTCCTCGAGCTCGCGCGGCGCGAGGCAGAGCGGATCTGCGCGGGCAAGAAGGGCTTCGGCCCTGCATGGCGGCAGGAATCCATCAACGCGCTGATGGTTCGCGAGGCCCGCACGGGCCGCCACGTGGTCCGCCTCAAGTCCGGCGATCCGGCGGTGTTCGGCAGGCTGGACGAGGAGGTCGAGGCGCTGGAGGCTGAAGGCATCCCCTGGGAGGTTGTTCCCGGAATCACGGCCGCCGCCGGTGCCGCCGCAGACATGGGGGTCTCGCTGACGCGCCGCGGGCGGAACTCGGAGCTTCGGATCCTCACCGGCAACGATGTCGACGGCTTCGCCGAGCAGGATTGGGCCACCCTGGCCCGGCCCGGACCGGTCGCCGCGATCTACATGGGCAAGCGGGCGGCCGCCTTCCTGCGGGGACGCCTGCTGATGCGCGGGGCAGCGCCGTCGACGCCGGTCACCATCGTCGAGAACGCCTCCCGCCCGGACAAGCGGGTCGTTGCAACGACGCTGCTCCGGCTGCCCGAAGCGCTGGACGAAGCGCACTTTCCGGGACCGGTGGTGCTGATGCTCGGCATCCTGCCGCGCGACGCCATGCGGAAGGCAGAACTGGGCGTCGAGGTTGGACAGGAGGCCGTCTGATGGCCCGCGCCTTCAGGCCCTGCGTTCTGACCGCGAACGACCTCTTCGATGGCGATGTGGTCTACCTCGATCCGGATGGCGCCTGGACGCGGCGCCTGAGTGCCGCGCACCTGTTCGAGGACGAGGCGGCGGCGAACCGCTGTCTCGCGGAAGCCGAAACGCAGGAGGACGCCGTCATCGGCCCCTATCTGGCGGTCGCCGCGCCGGGAGGACGTCAGGGGCCCGAGCCGGTCCACTTCCGGGAGGCGTTCCGTGCCACCGGGCCCTCCAACTACCACCACGGCAAGCAGGCGGGGGGCTGAAGCGTGTACCGATACGACACTTTCGACCGGGAATTCGTGCGCGATCGGGTCGCGCAGTTCCGCAAGCAGGTGGAGCGGCGCATCGACGGTTCCCTGACCGAGGAGGAGTTCAAGCCGCTGCGGCTGATGAATGGACTCTACCTGCAGCTGCACGCCTACATGCTCCGTGTGGCCATCCCATATGGAACGCTCGACAGCCGCCAGATGCGGCAGCTGGCCCGTATCGCGGAGCGCTGGGACAGGGGTTACGGCCACTTCACCACACGGCAGAACGTCCAGTTCAACTGGCCGAAGCTGAAGGACGTGCCGGACATCCTCGACGCTCTCGCCGACGTGGAGATGCACGCGATCCAGACATCCGGGAATTGCGTCCGCAACGTCACTGCCGACCATTTCGCAGGCGCGGCCGCCGACGAGGTCGCTGATCCCCGCCCGACCGCCGAGCTGCTCCGGCAGTGGTCGACGGATCACCCGGAATTCGCGTTCCTGCCGCGAAAGTTCAAGATCGCGGTAAGCGGCTCTCCGGTCGACCGCGCCGTGACCCGCGCGCACGACATCGGCATCCGCATGATCCGCAATGCGGCCGGAGAGATCGGGTACGAGATATGCGTCGGCGGCGGGCTCGGGCGCACGCCGGTGATCGGATCGGTCATCCGTGACTTCCTGCCGCAAGCCGACCTGCTTCCCTACGTCGAGTCCATCCTGCAGGTCTACAACGCCATCGGGCGCCGCGATAACAAGTTCAAGGCGCGCATCAAGATCACGGTGCGGGAGCTCGGAATCGAGGCTTTCCGGGACCATGTCGAGGAACGCTTCCGGATTCAGCGGAGGGCATTCGGGGGCGCGGACCAGGCGCTCCTCCAGGACATCCGCGCGATGTTCGCGTCGCCGGCATACGTTGAGGCGCCGACCGGAGCCTTCGATGCGGCGCTCGCACGCGATCCGGTGTTCCGGTCATTCGTCGATACCAACCTGCACCCGCACCGGAATCTCGAATACGCAATCGTCACCATCTCGCTCAAGGCCCACGGCGC
>JAPOPO010000485.1 GCA_026712885.1 Rhodospirillales bacterium
GCCAGGTGGTAGCCCTCGCCCTTGGAGAGATGCGGCGGCTCCTCCACCTGGTTGCCGCGGCGGACCTCGATGCGGTTGCAGGCACCCGGCAGGCCACCGGCGAGCCCGTGCGGGCCGGTGCGGCCATGGTCCATCATGAACGACGCCTTGGCTTCGCCCCTGAGCAGGCGCACGCGGTAGCTCACGCCGAAGCCGCCCCGGTGCCGCCCGGCACCGCCGGAGCCCTCGCGCAACGCGTACTCCTCGAACAGGATAGGGTAGTGCTGTTCCAGGATTTCGGCCGGCTGGGTCTTGGAAATGCCGACGGAGGAGCAGCCGTTGGTGAGCCCGTCGTCCTCCCACCAGCCGCCGTAGCCGCCGCCCGAGAAGATGTACATGACATAGCGGCGCCCCTCGGCAGGGTCTTCGCCGCCAAGGCTGAAATTGCCGCTGGTGCCGGCGGGGGCGGCGAACATGCGCTCCGGCATGGCCTGGCCCATGGCGCCGAACACCGCCTCCATGATCCGCTGCGCCGTCTCTGCCGCGCAGCCGGAGACCGGTCGCGGATACTCGGCGTACAGAAAGGTGCCGTGGGGCGGCGCCACGGAGATCGGGCGGAAGCAGCCGGCGTTGATCGGCACGTCGGGGAAGATGTGCTTGATCGCGCAGTAGACCGAGGCGAGCGTCGTCGCCCAGACCGAGTTGACCGGCCCGCGGCAGAGCGGGCTGGAACCCCCGAAGTCCACCGCGAGGTCGCTTCCCTCCACCGTGACCCTCGCCTGGACTTCCAGCGGCGCGTCGTCGACGCCGTCGGAATCCATGTAGCTGGAGAAGACGTACTCGCCGTCGGGGACGGACGCGATGTGGGCGCGCATCCGGCGCTCCGAGCGCTCCTTGAGCACCTCGATGGCGGCGTTCACGGTCTCCTCGCCATGCTTGTCGAGAAGCTGGGTCAGACGCCGCCCGCCGACCGAGAGCGCGCCGATCTGGGCACGGATATCGCCGATGCGCTCCTCCGGCACGCGGATGTTGGCGAGCACGATTTGCATGATGTCGTCGTCGAGCACGCCACGCCGGTGCAGCTTGACCGGCGGCAGCCTGAGCCCCTCCTGCTGGATCTCGGTCGCCTGGGAGGGAAAGCCGCCTGGCACCATGCCTCCGGTATCGGGCCAGTGCCCGGTGTTGGAGAGATAGGACCAGAGCCGGCCCTTGTAGAAGAAGGGCTTCACCATCTTGACGTCCATCAGATGGGTGCCGCCGAAGTAGGGGTCGTTGACCATGACGATGTCGCCGGGCTCCAGATCGTCGCGCGCTTCGATCACCGCCTGGGTGGTGGATTGCATGACACCGAGGAAGATCGGCAGGCCGAGCTCTCCCTGCGCGATGATCTGACCGGTCTCGGGATCGTAGAGCCCGTTGGAGCGGTCGAATCCCTCCGAGATCACCGGCGAGAACGAGGTGCGCTGGTGCACCAGGTCCATCTCGCTCGCGACCTGCTGCAGGCCACTCTCGATTACCGCCAGGGTGACCGGGTCGAAATCACCGTCGGCAGTGCCGGCCTGCGCCTCCGCCGCGGCCTGGGGCACCGTCAGCACAAGGTTGCCCAAGGTGTCGGCGCGCGCCTCGGAACCCGGCTCCACCAGGATCGTGGTGTCGAGCTGCTGGATGACCGCAGGCCCCGTGATCATGGCGTCGGCCGGTAGCCGTTCGCGTTGATAGATGGGCGTCTCGACCCAGGCCCCGTCGAAGTAGACCGGGCGGGTCTCGACCAGCGCGGTCTCCAGCGTCGCTCCGCTCTCGTCGGCCGCGAGCGTGAGGTCGAGGGGCGGGCGGATGCCGCGCACGGTGGTCCGCAGGTTGACCAGGATCGGCTGCATCTCCGGCAGCACGATGTCGAAGCGCTCGCGGTAGAGCGCCGCGAAGGCGTCGCGGACGGCCGCCGCGTCGAAACCGGCGTCTCCCACCGACACCCGGAAGACGTGGCTCTGGCCGCGGTAGAAGAGGTCCGCCTCGTGCTCGACCTCGACCGATGCGACGGTCACCCCTTCCTGCGCGAGCAGCGCCCTGCCCTCCGCTCCCTGCTCCGCCAGGATGCGGTCGGCTGCCGCCGGGTCCACGTCCTCGAGCGGCTGGTGCAGGGTGCGCACGAAGTCGTGGCGCACGTCGGCGAGCACGCAGCCGAGCGCGG
Source organism: Rhodospirillales bacterium (assembly GCA_026712885.1). Taxonomy (GTDB): domain Bacteria; phylum Pseudomonadota; class Alphaproteobacteria; order UBA828; family UBA828; genus WTGU01. The sequence goes on from JAPOPO010000485.1 coordinate 2,168, forward strand.
ACGTGATGCCGGGGTAGCGCGGCACCAGCACGTGGGGCACGCCGAGCTCGCGGGCGATGGCCGTGGCATGCATTGGCCCCGCGCCGCCGAAGGCGAAGAGGGCGAAA
>JAPOPO010000350.1 GCA_026712885.1 Rhodospirillales bacterium
CATCGCCATCGACACCGGGGGAACGTTCACGGACGTTATCGCAATTGACGAGAAGACGGGCGAGCAGCTTGCGATCAAGACGCCGAGCACGCCCGACGATCCGAGCCGGGGTCTGATCAACGGAATTCAGGAGGTCGTCGGCGAGACCGACGCACAACTGAGCCAGATCCTGCACGGCACCACGACGGCGACCAATGCCGTGCTCGAGCACCGTTTCGAAGGGCTCGGCCTGCTCGTGACATCCGGTTTTCGCCACATCATCGAGATCGCGCGCCAATCGGTGCCCGACGGCTACGGTAATTCCTTCTTCTGGGTGAAGCCGCCCAGGCTCGTGCCGCTTCATCTGGTCCAGGAGGTGACGGAGCGCATGAGCTACGACGGCTCCGTCATGGCGCCTCTCGACGAGAAGAGCGTGATCGAAGCGGTGGACCACCTCGTCGATTTCGGCGTCACGCGCATCGCCGTCTGTCTGCTCCACTCCTATGCGAACCCGGCGCACGAGCAGCGTGTCGGCACGATCATCGAGGAGCATTTTCCCGACACGTTCGTGTCGCTGTCATCGGTCGTCCTGCCCGAGTACCGCGAGTACGAGCGCGCGATGACGACGCTGATCGACGTAATGGTCAAGCCCTACTGCCAGACCTATCTCGGACGCGCCCGTGACAGGATCGCCGAAGGCTCGGGCGACAAGGCCTTCCTGATCATGCAGTCCAACGGCGGGATCGTCTCCAGCGAGGCCGCCGGCGAGAAGCCGGTGACGATGCTGCTCTCGGGGCCTGCGGGGGGCGTCCTCGGCGCCACCCACATGGCGAGCCTCGCCGGCTACAGGGATATCCTGACGCTCGATGTCGGCGGCACGTCCACCGATGTCTCGCTGGTGCGCGGGCTCACGCCGCAACTCTCGACGCACACGACTATCGAGCATTATCCGGTCAAGACTCCGATGCTCGATGTCGTGGCCGTCGGCGCCGGCGGTGGATCGCTCGCCTGGATCGATCCCTACGGCGCGCTCAAGGTCGGCCCGCAGAGCGCGGGCGCCGATCCTGGGCCCATCTGCTATCGGCGCGGCGGAACCGAGCCCACGGTGACGGACGCGGCTGCGGTGCTGGGGCGCCTGCCCGGAGCGTTGATCGGCGGCGGCCTCATGCTCGATGTCGATGCCGGGCGCGGCGCCTTCGAGGCTCTCGGCGAGACGCTCGGCCTCTCGTCAGAGGAAGCCGCCGCCGGAGTCCTCGAGATCGCGGCATCCAACCAGGTGCAGGGCATTCGCAAGGTGACGACGACGCGCGGGCTCGACCCCGGCGATTACGCCATGATCGCCTTCGGCGGCGCGGGCGGCCTGTTCGCCGCCGACGTGGCGGACTTTCTCGGAATCAAGGTCGCGGTCTCGCCGCCCAATCCGGGCAACCTCTCCGCCTTCGGCCTGCACGTCTGCGACATCAAGCGAGACTACGTGCGCACGCTGGTGCGCCAGCAGTCGAGCGCCGCGGTCGATGAGCTTGACGGGCTGTGGGCCGAGCTCGAACGGCTGGGCCGCCCCCCGAGACCGGGCCGGGGGGTGGGGCCCGGGGCCAACGCGCGGGGGAGCAGGGGCGCTGGTCGTTACGATTGCGCAGGGC
>JAPOPO010000355.1 GCA_026712885.1 Rhodospirillales bacterium
ATCGAAGGGACCCTCGATCGGGACCGGGTTCAGGCTGGGCTTGGCCCATCCGCGCGTGCCCATGGGCTCGAAAGCGTAGGCAAAACGGCCCTTTATGGCCGCGAGCGTGGCGGCGGAGCCATAGGCGTCGAGCTCCCGGCCGGTATGAAAGTTGATCGAGCGCAGGTCGTCGATGCCATGCACATGATCGGCATGGCCGTGGGTGTAGAGCACGGCATCCAGGTGCGCGACCTCCGCATCGACCAGTTGCGCGTGCAGGTCCGGCGGCGTGTCGATCAGCAGCCGCGTGTCGTCGGATTCAACCAGCACCGAGACCCGGCGCCGGCGGTTGCGAGGGTCGGACGAGCGGCATACGGCGCAGTCGCAACCGATCACCGGGACCCCGCTCGACGTGCCGCAGCCGAGTACCCTAACCTTCATGTCAATTCAGCGGGTTGAGGCGTTGCCTTGGAGAAGAGCCTGAAGAAGTTTTCCGTCGTCGCGCGGGCCAGTACGGCCTCGTCCAGCCCCTTGATCTCGGCGAGTCGGGCTGCGGTATGCACCACGTGCGCGGGCTCGTTGCGCCGGCCGCGATGGGGCACCGGCGCGAGATAGGGCGCATCGGTCTCCACCAGCAGGCGCTCCGCCGGCACGTCGCGGGCGACGGCACGCACCTCCTCGGCCTTTTTGAAGGTGAGAATCCCCGAGAACGAAACGTGAAGGCCGATCTCAAGCGCCGTCTCGGCGACCGCCGGGCCTGCGCTGAAGCAGTGAATGACGCCGGGGAAGGCCCCCTTCCCCGCCTCCTCGCGCAGGATTCGGCAGGTGTCCTCGTCCGCAGAGCGCGTGTGCACGATCAGCGGCAGCCCGGTCTGCCGCGCCGCCGCGATGTGCTGGCGAAAACTCGCCTCCTGCTGCGGCCTGGGGCTGTTGTCGTAGTGGAAATCCAGGCCGGTCTCGCCGATCCCGATGACCTTCGGATGCGCCGCCATGCGCACCAGGTGCTCGGCACTCACCTCCGGCTCCTCGGCCACGTGATGCGGGTGGATCCCGACCGAGCACCAGATCCGCTCGTGCGCCTCTGCCAGGGCACGGACCGGATCGAAGTGCGTCACCCGCGTGCAGATCGTCTGCAGCGTGCCGACGCCGGCTTCGGCCGCACGCGCGAGCACGCCCTCGATGTCGTCGCTGAAGTCGGGAAAATCGAGATGGCAGTGGCTGTCGACCAGCATCCGCGTGCTCACTTCTGGGCTCAGGAGTCCGGGCTATCCTCCACGAATCGCGGGAAAACCGGCTTGGGCTTCGGCAGCGGCGTGCCCGGCGCGAGCCGCCCGTCCGCGCCGAGCGCCGCAAGCTCCCGCGCGTCTGCCGCCACCCCCAGCTGGTCCAGCATCCGCCCGCTGGAGTCCGGCATGAACGCCTGGGTCAGCACCGCGAGGTGGCGCAGGGTCTCCATCACGACGTAGAGCACCGTTGCCATGCGCGCCGGGTCCTCCTTGCGCAGCACCCAGGGCGCCTGCTCGTCGACGTAGCGGTTGGCCTGGCCGACCACCTCCCAAATGTGGATCAGCGCCCGGTGAAAGCCCTGCTCGCCGATGTCCGCGCGCACCGTGCTCACCAGCGTCTCCGCCGCGCCCAGCAGCGCCTCGTCCGACGCCGTGAAGGCGCCCGGCTGCGGCACCGCAGCGCCGCAGTTGCGGTAGGCCATGGTCAGCACCCGCTGCGCCAGGTTGCCGTAGTCGTTGGCCAGGTCGTCGTTCATGCGGCCCACGATCGCCCGGTGCGAGAAGTCTCCGTCGCTGCCGAAGGGCAGCGCGCGCAACAGGAAGTAGCGCACGGCGTCCAGCCCGTAGCGCGCGACGATCTGGTGCGGGTCGATTACGTTGCCGAGGGATTTCGACATCTTCTGGCCTTCGTTGGTCCACCAGCCGTGGGCGAAGACCCGTGTCGGCGGCTCCACGCCTGCCGCCATCAGGAAGGCCGGCCAGTAGACCGTGTGAAAGCGCAGGATGTCCTTGCCCACCATGTGGAGATCGGCGGGCCAGTAGGTGCGCCAGGTGTCGCACTCGGTGTCGGGGAAGCCGGCGGCGCTGATGTAGTTGGTGAGCGCGTCGAGCCACACGTACATGGTGTGGTCGGGCGCGTCCGGCACCGGAATGCCCCACTTCAGGCTCGCGCGGGATATCGAAAGGTCGTTCAGCCCGCTCGAGACGAAGCTGATCACCTCGTTGCGCCGGCTCTCGGGCGCCACTGCCTGCGGGTACTTCTCGTAGAACTCCAGCAGCGGCTCCTGCCAGTCGGAGAGGCGAAAGAAGTAGCTCGGCTCCTCCACCCATTCGACCGGCGAGCCGTCAGCCACCGTCACCTTGCCGCCGCCGGGGCCGTCTGTGACCTCCGCTTCGGTGCAGAACGCCTCGTCCCGCACCGAGTACCAGCCCGCGTACTTGTCGAGGTAAATGTGGCCGTTGGCCTTGATGCGGCGCCACAGCTCCTGGCACGAGCGCGTGTGACGGTCCTCGGTGGTGCGAATGAAGTCGTCGTTGCTGTAACCCATCACCCCGCCGAGGGCGCGGAACCGCTCCGAGACCTGGTCGACGAAGTCCTGCGGCTCCATGCCGGCGGCGATCGCGGATTTCTGGACCTTCTGGCCGTGCTCGTCGGTGCCGGTGAGGAACATCACGTCGCGCCCGTCGAGCCGCATGAAGCGGGCCAGCACGTCGCAGGCGAGCGAGGTGTAGGCGTGCCCGATGTGGGGCGAATCGTTCACG
>JAPOPO010000040.1 GCA_026712885.1 Rhodospirillales bacterium
CGGCACCGGTCTCGACGATATCGGCCGGGCCGGGCTCGGCTCCGGCGCGTCGTCGGCGGGCCGCAAGGTGGCGGACTACCTGATCCGCCGCGCCGAGCAGTACCAGCCGGTGATCCAGCTCCAGGCCGGGACCCGGGTGACGCTGGTTTTCATCGAGGGCGCCTGGCTCGACGGCAGGACGGAAAAGAAGGGGAAGAGCAATGGTTGAACGGAGATCGCGCGGGACCGCCCGGCCGCTTGCGGCGGCACTCGCCGCGCTGGCGCTGGCGGGCTGCTCGGCGACCCATGTCGGCGATGACTGGCAGTGCCCGCTGGCGCAGGGAAAGGTGTGCGCGTCCGTCGCCGCCGCCGACCCGGCGGTGCCAGAGACGCGGGGTGCGGCAAACCCCGCCCATGGCGCCGCGCCCTACCGGCGGAGCGGCGGCCGGATCGCGGCGGGTACGCCGGCTGGCAGCGCCAACCAGCCCGCCTGCGAAACCGATTGCAATCCGTTCGCCTGGCTCGGATCGCTGTTCGCGGGCTTCGCCGATGCCGGTTCCGCGGATCCCGAACCGGGTGGTTCTCCCCGAAATAGCCATGTCGAGACCCCGGCACCCACCGGCCAGAGCGGAGATACCGCAGCGCAGGTGGCCGACGCCCCTCGGGATTCTGCCGCCCCTACCGGCCATCCCGCCTCCGGTGCTTCCGCGACCGATTCCACGGTGATCGCGCCGGCGGTCCCGGGCGACGCACTACACCCGGTGGAGAACGAGGCGGACGGGAGCGCGGGCGCCGAAGACGCACCCGGTCCAGCGTTCGGCGAGGCGCTCCGCACCGGCGAGGTGGTGGCGCGCATCTGGATCGCGCCCTTCGTGGATGAAGAGGGGATCTACCGCGAGGGGTCCTGGGTGCGCGCGGTGATCGCGCCCGCCGCCTGGAGGCTGCCGTGACCGCGTTCGCGCGCCGCCTGCTGGACCTGTTCGAGGGCCCGGCCGGGCTCGAGCCCTGGTCGCCGCCCGTGACCGGGGCGGCGCTCCCGGAGCTGCTGCCATGGCGCGCATTCGACGAGCGCGGCGAGCTCTACGTAAACGCGGGCTCGGTCGGCTTCGTCATCGAGATCCCGCCGTTTGCCGGCATCGACGCCGAGACGCTGGGCGCGCTCGCCGGTACGCTCGCCGATGCCGCGCCGGAGCGCTGCACGGTGCAGGTGATCCACTGGGCGAGCCCGCGCTTCGGCGCGGCGCTGGACGCCTGGGCCGGGCCGCGCGGGCACGCGGGGCCGGTGCAGGCCCGCATGGCGGGCCGGAGGCTTCGCCTCCTCGAACGCGCGGGCTGGCGGGCGCTGCATCCGGGCGGGCCGCCCTTCACGCTCGCAGACTACCGGGCGTTCGTGTGCGCCTCGCTCACGGGCCCTCCCGGTCCCGCTCCCGAGACCGCGCTCTCGGCCTTCCGCCGTGCGCTCGAAGGGACGCTGGCCTCGGCCGGGGCCGCGACGCGCAGGCTCGGCCCCGACGCGCTGCTGTCGCTCGCCTCGGAACTGACCGCGCCCGCGATCGCGCCCGATGAGGAAGCGGGAACGCCCAGCTCGCTGCACCGCCCGCAGCGGCGCTGGTCGCCGCGGGACGCGCTCCATCTCCAGTGCGCGGCGCCCGGCCGCGCGCTCACCGTCGCGCCCACCGGGCTGGTGTTCCACGGCGCGAACGGCGGGGACGTTGCGGTGCGCGTACTGACGGCCGCGACCTTCCCGGAGGTCTGGCCGGGCTGGCGCGGCAATGCGCTGATCGGCGACTTCCACCGCGACTTCCTGCAGCCCGGCTGCCCGGTGCTGACCTGCCTCACCGTCATGACCGGCGAGGCGGCGGACGGCGAGAAGGCGTTTCTCAAGAGCGCGCGCGCCACTCAGCAGGCCGGCACCGGCATCGCGAGATACCTGCCGGGTCTGCCCGAGAAGGCGCGCGACTGGCAGTTCGTCGCCGAGCGCCTCAAGGACGGCGAGCGGCTGATCCGGGCCTGCTACATGGCGGCGGTCTACGCCCCGCTGGACAGTCTCGACGAGGCCGAGCAGGTGGTGCGCGCGATCTATCACGGCCAGGGCTGGCGGGTCAGCGCCGAGCGCTACGTGCAGCTTCCGTCCTGGCTCTCGTGCCTCCCCATGGTCCCGGCCGGCGGGCTCGATGCCGACCTCGCGCGCATGGGCCGGACGAAGACGCTGCTCACCTCGGCGGCGGTCAACCTCGCGCCGGTGCACGGCGAATGGCGGGGCCAGCCCATCGATCCGGACAACCCACCGGCGCTGTTCCTGATCGGACGCCGCGGCCAACCCGCCGGCTGGTCGCCCTTCGCCAACGAGGCCGGCAACTACAACGTCGCGGTCACCGGCAAGTCGGGTTCGGGCAAGTCGGTGCTGATGCAGGAGCTGGTGACCGGCATCGTCGGCGCCGGCGGCGAGGCCGTGGTGATCGACGACGGAAGGTCGTTCCAGCACACGGCGGAGGCGCTCGGCGGCGCGTTCATCGCCTTCGGCAAGGACCCGGCCTGCCTCAACCCGTTCGCCATGATCGACGCCGGGACCGCCAACCATGACGGCGATTACCGCGAAGAGTGCTTCGCGATGCTGGGAAGCGTCATCGGGCGCATGTGCCGCAGGCGCGGTTCCATCGACGATATCGAGGCCGCGCTGATCGCCGAAGCCATAGCGGCGGCCTGGGACGGGAAGGGCAACGCCGCCGATCTCGGGACCGTGAGACGGAATCTCGATGCACGCGACGACCGGCGGGCGAAGGACATGGCGACGGCGCTGGGACCGTGGTGCCCGGGCGGCGCGATGGGCCGGCTGTTCGCGGGCTCCAATGTGCCGGACCTGGAGAACGCGCTCACCGTGTTCGAGCTCGCCGAACTCAAGGGGCGGGGCGACGTGCAGGCGGTGGTGCTGATGCTGGTGGTCTTTCTCGCCACCCAGCGCATGTATCACGGCCCCCGCACGCGGGCGAAGGCGATCGTCATCGACGAGGCCTGGGACCTGCTCTCGGGCGAG
>JAPOPO010000465.1 GCA_026712885.1 Rhodospirillales bacterium
CGCTCTAATAGGCGTATTCCTCGAAGAGCGGCTCGATACTGCGGCCCCAGCGGCCCTCGTAGGCCTCCAGCATGTCGTCGGCGGCGGTCCGGCCACTTTCGGCGATCTGGCGCAGGTAGGTGAGGTAGGCACGCTCGTCGGAATCGAGATTGCCGGCGACGGCGCGGCGCATGAGGCCGCCGGCCGCGATCTCCACCGCGTCGCGGGCGACCTCCTGAACCGTCCGCCCGCCGATCGTGGCACGGAGCGCCTCCCGCGGCACGGCGCCGAGCATTGCCGCGACATCGTCGGCGGACCAATCGGAGACCAGCGCCTCGGCCTCGTTCAATGCGGTCGAATCGTAGAGCAGGCCGACCCAGAGGGCGGGCAGCGCGCAGACCTTGCCCCAGGGGCCGCTGTCCGCGCCCCGCATCTCGATGAAGGTCTTGAGCCGGACCTCGGGGAACGCCGTGGTGAGATGATCTTCCCAGTCCTTGAGCGTCGGCCGTTCGCCAGGTAGCTGCGGCAAGGCACCGTCCAGGAAGTCGCGGAACGATTGGCCCGCCACGTCGACGTAGCCGCCATCCCGCGCCACGAAGTACATGGGCACGTCCAGCACGTAGTCGGCGTAGCGCTCGAACCCCATTCCGGGTTCGAAGACGAAATCGAGCAGGCCACAGCGATCGGTGTCAGTATCGGTCCAGACATGGCTGCGATAGCTGCGGAAGCCGGTGGGCTTGCCCTCGACGAAGGGCGAGATGGCGAAGAGCGCCGTGGCGACCGGCTGCAGGGCCATGGCAACCCGCATCTTGCGCACCATGTCGGCTTCCGAGTCGAAGTCGAGATTGACCTGGACGGTGCAGGTGCGGGTCATCATGTCGAGGCCGAGGCTGCCCCGCGTCGGCATGTAGCGGCGCATGATCGCGTAGCGGCCCTTGGGCATCCACGGGATCGCCTCGCGCGTCGCGTCGGGCCGGAAGCCCACGCCGTAGAAGCCGATGCCAAGCTCGGCTGAGACCGTCCGCACCTGATCCAGGTGCGCGTGTACCTCGTCGCAGGTGCGGTGCAGGTTGTGGAGCGGGGCGCCCGAGAGCTCGAGCTGGCCGCCCGGCTCCAGCGTCACCGACTGGCCGTCCTTGAGGAGCGCAATGGGGTTGCCGTTCTCCAGGTAGGGGGTCCAACCGTAGCGCTGGAGCCCTTCCAGCAGCGCGCGAATGCCCCACGTCCCCTCGTAGGGGAGCGGCGCATGGTCGGCGAGGCGATGGCCGAACTTCTCGTGCTCCGTGCCGATGCGCCACGCCGAGCGCGGCTTGCAGCCGGATTCGAGATAGGCGATCAGGTCGCGGCGGGTGAGCGCCTCGCCTTGCTTGGTGGCGCTGTGGTTCACGCCCTCTCCCTTCGGTCGCGTCGAAGCTCAGCGGGGTTTCCCCTATTCGGGCGCCGCTGTCCAGCATCTCGAAGCGCAAACATGGGCATGGCAGGGCTGTGTTCGGCGCAGCGCGGCCTCACCGCCAGTCGCCGGCGAGGGTCTGCCAGCAGGCCAATGCCGCCGCCACGGCGGTCTCGGCGCGCAGGATGCGGGGGCCCATACGGGCGTGCGCGACTGCCGGGTGATCGGCGAGCAGGCGGCGCTCGGCAGGCGCGAAGCCCCCCTCGGGCCCGATCAGGATGGCCCAGGACGCGCCGGAGTCGCCCTCCACCGCCTCGGCCATCGTCGAGCGGGCCTCGGGGTCGCAGACCAGCAGCCGGCGTTCCGGCGGCCAGTCCCC
>JAPOPO010000487.1 GCA_026712885.1 Rhodospirillales bacterium
ACGGCGCTCAAGCCCGGCTCCGCCACGCGGCCCTTCTTCGGCGTGCAGCCCCTGATCGTCGACCAGGAGGGGAACGAGCTCGACGGCGCCTGCTCCGGCCTGCTCTGCCTCGCCGATTCCTGGCCGGGGCAGATGCGCACGGTCTATGGCGACCACAAGCGCTTCGTCGACACCTACTTCTCGCAGTATCCGGGCCGCTACTTCACCGGCGACGGGGCGCGCAGGGACGAGGACGGCTACTACTGGATCACCGGGCGCGTGGACGACGTGCTCAACGTCTCCGGCCACCGCATGGGCACGGCGGAGGTGGAGAGCGCGCTGGTGGCGCACCCGGCGGTCTCGGAATCGGCGGTGGTAGGCTATCCCCACGACATCAAGGGCCAAGGCATCTACGCCTACGTGACGCTCACCGCCGGCCGCGAGCCCAGCGAGGAGCTGCGCGGCGAGCTGAGCCGCTGGGTGCGGAAGGAGATCGGCCCCATCGCGACGCCCGACCTCATCCAATGGGCGCCGGGCCTGCCCAAGACCCGCTCAGGCAAGATCATGCGCCGCATCCTGCGCAAGATCGCCGCCAACGAGCACGACGCGCTCGGCGACACCTCCACCCTCGCCGACCCGGCGGTGGTGGACGACCTGGTGGACAACCGGATGAACCGCGCGTGAGCGGAGCGCGGACGCACCGCTCGCCGCTGGCAGGCCGCGATCATGCTTGACCCCACCGACATCCACGCGCTGCTGGAGCGCGGCGGGCGGGACGATATCGCGATCGCGGCGCCGGAGCGCGAGCCGCTCACCTATGGCGGGCTCCGCGATCAGGTCGGGCGCACGGGCGACGCGCTGGGCCAAGCCGGGATCGGGCCGGGCGACCGGGTGGCCATCGTGCTCCCCAACGGGCCGGAGATGGCGGCGGCCTTCCTCGCCACCGCCGGGCACGCCACGGCGGCGCCGCTCACCCCCGCCTATCGGGTGGACGAGTTCGCCTTCTACCTCGAAGACCTGCGCGCCAGGGCGCTGATCCTGCAGGCTGGCAACGAGAGTGCGGCTATCGAAGCGGCAAAGCGGGTGGGCGTGCCGATCATCGCGCTCGCGCCGGACGCGCACGCAGGTGCCGGCACCTTCACCCTGGATGCACCGTCGGGCGCGGGCGACGCGCGAGACGATGGCGACGCGGACAACGCCGCGATGGTGCTCCACACCTCGGGCACCACGTCGCGGCCCAAGATCGTGCCGCTGACCGGCGCCAACCTCTGCGCGTCTGCGCGCAACATCGCCGACTGGATCGCGCTCGCGCCCGGCGACCGTTGCCTCAATATCATGCCGCTCTTCCACATCCACGGGCTGATGGCGGGCGTGATGGCCTCGCTCCACGCCGGCGCCACCGTGATCTGCACGCCGGGCTTCAACGCGCTCCGCGTCTTCGCCTGGCTCGACGAGATGACGCCCACCTGGCTCACCGCCGTGCCCACCATGCACCAGGCGATCCTCGCGCGGGCTGCGCGCAACAAGGAGATCGTCGCGCGCCGCAGGCTCCGGCTGTTGCGCTCGTCGCCCTCCTCGCTGCCGGCGCCGGGGATGGGCGAGCCCGAAGCGGGCGTCGGCGCGCCGGGTGTGGCG
>JAPOPO010000488.1 GCA_026712885.1 Rhodospirillales bacterium
CGTGCCGCCGCCGGGAAACACCGCGCGCGCCCTCTCGCCGAGCGCGGCAGAACGCGAGTGCGGATCGGGATACGCCATGGTCGAGACTCCTGAAGGGGAAGCGCCCGCACCCGAGGACCTGTCGCGCTGTCGCTACGCGCGCCCTCTGCGAGCCGGCGCCAGAATGCGCCCATCCCGAGACGCAGGCAAGCGCTGGGGGGTGAATTGGGTTGCGAGCTTACACGTCCTTGTCTGGAAACAGCCCCGGCAGCCAGCGTGAGGCGAGCCTCGCGGGGAAGGCGAGGCGGAGCGGCGCGCGCGAGCTGTCGGAGGCCAGAACGACTTGCCCGATGAGCGCCGCAGTAACGCGCCGTGCCTGGCGCTCGCCGGTGCCGAGAATTGGAGCGACCTCACCTCGGGGAAGGTCCCCGCGATAGAGGATGGCCTGGAGAACGGCGCCGGACTTGGGCGGCAGGACGCCGGCCCTGATCTCCTCCTCGGCCCAGATCAGGATGCGGTTGCGCAAACGGTCCGGCTGCACGAGGCCTTCCATGAAGTCGACTTGATCGATGCAGGTCTTGAGGAAGAAGCGCGTGAATGCGGCCAGCGCCTCTTCGCTCAGGTGGCCACGCCCGTCGAGGTCGTTGCGTCGCGTCGCATCGCAGGCCATGAGTTGGCTCTTGTAGGCGTCTTGGTTGCGGGCGAGGCCGCGGGCGATCGACCACACGCCGCCGGTATCCAGGCTTTCCAGCAGCATGGCGTGGGACATCAGTCGCGCAACGCGGCCGTTGCCGTCCAGGAACGGATGAATCCAGAGGATGCGATGGTGAGCGGCGGCCGCGGCCAGAATGCTGTCCGTCTTGCCCAGCCCGGTGTAGACCGCCTCAAAACGCTCCATGAAACGCGGCAGCGCGCCCGGACTGACCGGCACGTGACGGCCCACCTTGACGTCGCGTTCCCGGAGCGCGCCAGGGATCACGCCGATAGCTTCGCCAGTTGCCGGGTCCTCAGCGCGGAGCAGGTCTTCGGGAACCGTTTCGCAGAAGCGCCGATGGATTTCGACCAGACCGTCGCTGGTTGCGGCGCGATCCGCCAACCCGCCTCGGTCTATCCACGCCTGAACGGCAATGTGCGCTCTGGCTTCAAGCTGAAGATTGCGCTTGCCGGGATCGGCGCTGTAATCGTCGCGAAGCGCGCGCTCGATCTCGACCGGGTGCGTGTCGTGGCCTTCGATCAGGTTGCTGTAGTAGCAGTTCATGGCGCGCACGAGATCGGCCAGCGCGGCGAGGACGCCCTCGGGCAGACTGCGGCGGAAGCCCGCAGCCTTGCCGGCCAGCTCCACCGCGAGGTCGGTCAATCCGGTGCGATGCGGCGAGCCTTCGCCCACCACCAGCGGCTCCATCAAGGCCACAGTTTCGGCGCGATCGGCCACTTCTAAGTCCGGTTTCATGTCTGCCGAAGCTCCAGCCATAATTGACTGCAAATGACCATATAACAGGATACTCAAGCTTGGGGATGTCCTCAAGTAGGGCCACTTCAATGACCGCTTTCAACAGTGAGGCGGGCGAGCGCGCTTCCCGCACGACAAATCAGCGCAAGCGGTGCGCGGTGGTACATTCCGCGTGCGTCTGTTACATGCCGCTGCCGTGGTCCTTGGTGGCGCCTGAACGTGTGAGGCCGGTGGAATGAGCGACGAGGTTCTCGAAGTCGGCAAGCTGCCGCAGAAACTTCTGGCCGAGGTGCTGGTGACGGGGCGGCCCGTGCCGCCCGAACTTCTGCTGCCGCCGACGGTGGGTGAGGACGCGGGCGTCGTCGCCGTGCAGAGCGGCGCGCTGATCGCGGCCAGCGACCCGGTGACGCTGACCGGGCAGGACGTTGGCGCCCACGCGGTGCTGGTAAACGCCAACGACATCGCGGTCATGGGCGCCAGGCCCCGTTGGTTCTTGGCGACGGTCTTGCTGCCGCCGGGGATCACGGAGGACGCGGTGCGCGCACTTTACCGGCGGATGCACGAGGCGCTGGCGGATCTCGACGCGGTGCTGGTGGGGGGGCACGTCGAGATCACCGACGCGGTCCGCCGCACCGTGGTCGTGGGTCACATGCTGGGGCTCCGGCAAGACGGCAATTTTGCCCGCACCGCTGCGCTGGAGCCGGGGTACGTGGTGGTGCAAATCGGCTCCGCGCCGGTGGAGGGCGCCGCCGTGCTCGCGGCCGAGGCGCGCGCACAACTGGAGGGCAAGGTCGCCGCCGCGACGCTGGCGGAGGCCGAAGGCGCGCTGACCGACCCCGGCATCTCGGTGGTGGACGCCGCGCTCCGCGCGACGACGCTCAAGGCATCCGCCATGCACGATCCCACCGAGGGCGGGCTCTCCGCCGGGCTCTACGAGATGGCGGAGACGGCGGGCGTCGAGCTTGTGGTCTCGGCCGACGCGGTGCTCTGGTACGAGCCGGGCCGCATCCTGTCGGAAGCCCTCGGTATCGACCCCTGGGGGCTGCTCGCCTCCGGCGCCTTGCTCGCGGCCTTTGCCGCCGATACCGCCGAGGAAGCGCTGGCCACGCTTGCGGCCGAGGGTTTCGCCTGCGCGCCCATCGCCCGCGTCCAGGCCGGGAGCGGCGTCAGCTTCGAAGGAGGCGGCGCGGTGCCGCGCTTTGCCCGCGACGAGGTGATCCGGGTCGGCGGTGCCCAGGAGTAATCTGTGCCGCTCAGGCCGCGCAGTAATCCGCGTCGGTGCTGTCGGCGCCGGAAAGGTCGACGATGCTGGGCCGCTCGCCGCAGAGCGCGCAGGCCGGGTCGGGCTTCACCTTGATCTTGCGGAAGACCGCCGCCAGCCCGTCGTAGACGATCAGGCTGCCGGACAGGCTCTCGCCGATCCCCAGCAGCTCCTTCAGCACCTCGGTCGCCTGCAGCGAGCCCATGGAGCCCGCGACGGCGCCCAGGATGCCGCCCTCGGCGCAGGAGGGGATCAGCCCCGGCGGCGGTGCCTCGGGAAAGATGCAGCGATAGCAGGGGTTA
>JAPOPO010000579.1 GCA_026712885.1 Rhodospirillales bacterium
CGAAGCCCGGCATGCGCGGCTCGAAACTCGGCCAGTAGATGCTCATGCCCGTGGCGCACATGGCAGCAAGCGTGACGCCGTGATAGCCCCAGATGCGGGAGATGACCTTGGTCTTCTCCGGCTGGCCTTTCAGTTTCCAGTAGTAGCGGGCCATCTTGATGTTGCTGTCGGTCGCCTCGCCGCCGCCCGACGTGAAGAAGAAGTGATTGATGTTCGGGTAGGTGATCCGGGCGAGCTTCTCGGCAAGCTCGATGGCGCGCGGGTTGGTACTACCGGCGTAGCCCGAGGCGTACGCCATCTCGGCGAGCTGCTTGCTCCCCGCCTCTATCAGCTCACGGCAGCCGTTGCCGGCGGTATTGTTCCAGAGGCCCGAGAGACCGTCGATGTAGCGTTCCCCGTTCGCATCGACGAGAAAAGCCCCTTCCCCGCCGATCCAGACCTTGCCCGTGGCGTGGGTGGCGCGGCTGTGCAGCGGATGGAGCAGGTGCGCGTTATCTCGATCGAGCAGCGCGGCTTCGGCGTCGTTGGACATCTCGGTCGTTCCTCCCTGTAGCGACCGTGCGTATACCCGCTCGGCCAGTCCTCCGGTGCCAGTGTGGCGGGCGGGGCGGGTTCGATCAAGTGAAGGCGAACCAAAGGCAGAGAGGGTCACGCAGACGCAAACCGGTTGGCATGTCCTCTCGAATAGGCGTAAAGGTGGACGTGGGGAGGGTCGATACGTAGCCCTGCGGGCGTCGCGACACGTTTGGCCGATGGACAAGAACGCACACGACGACACGCTGCAACTCTCGCTGGTCAACGACCTGCGGGAGATCGGCGCCGCTGCGGCCAAAATCGATGCGTATTGCGAGGCGCAGGGACTTACGCCGCAGATCGCCTATGCGGTCAATCTCTCGGTCGACGAGATCCTGACCAACACCATCAGCTACGGTTACGACGACGAGGAAGAGCACCGGATCGACCTCTCCTTACGCTTGGAAGGCGACACTCTCATCGTGGTTATCGTGGACGATGGACGAGCGTTCGACTCCTCGTTGGAGCGCGACCCCAACATCGAGGCGACCCTTGAAGAGCGCGCTCTCGGCGGGCTCGGGCTCTTTCTCGTACAGCAAATGATGGACGACGTAGCCTACCAGCGCCGTGACGATTTCAACATTGTCACGCTGAGGAAGAATACGGCCGAGCAAGCTGAGCATTAGCCGGATTGATTAGGTTGGGTACGCGTGCGCTCCAGCTTGCCGGGAGCGCACCGGCGGGCCTCACGGTGCCGGCTTGGTGCGGGACGTGCGCTCAAGGTCAGTGGCGGCACGATCAAGCGCGAGCGTATCGGTGAGCACCACACCGTAATCGCGCCGCGCGGCCTCTACGCTGATGTGGCCGTCGGTCACGTCTTCCGCCACCTGCTCGGCCGGTCGAAGCAGTGGATCCCCGTAACCACCCCCGCAACCCGAGGTGACGATCACGCGGTCTCCGGCGGCCGCCTTCATGTGGGCGAGCTTTGACGGCAACGCCTGCTCCGAACCGTCGGCACCGACAAGGGTGATGCTGTTGGGTCGGCCTTCGGCACCGCCGGCGTGGCCCCAGGGCGGAAAGCGCTGGCCTTCGCCCTCGATCGAGAAACCCGCATCGTCGAGCAGCTCGGTCTCTCGGATCGGCCCAATTCCACCGCGCCACTGGCCTGCCGCGCAGCCCTCGTCGCGCAACTCGTAGCGGTGAATGCGCAGCGGAAAGTGAGACTCCACATCTTCGATGGGGTTGTTTCTCGTGTTGGTGAAGAGGATGTCCACCGCGTCCATGCCGTCCTTGCCGGCACGCCCGCCATAGGCACCCTCATAGATCTCCATATGGACCCAGTGGCTCTCCCCGCGCAGCCCGCTGTAGGCGACGACGTTGAGGTTGCTGACGCCGGCAGAAACCTGGCCGGGCACGGCCTGAGAAAGCGCCTTCATGATCGTGTCCGCGCATTGAATGCCGGGGCAAGCTCGCGAAATGGTGGGCGCCGGGAAGATGGGGTTCACCAGGGTCCCCCTGGGCGCAACGATGCGTATCGGCCGGGTCAGCCCGGCGTTGAGCGGCACGCGGCCGTGCACCGCAGAGTCCAGCAGGATGGAGCGGAGCGTCATCCAGACCGCGCAGTCCACCGTTCCGTGGAGCGGCATGTTGATCGGCCGGTCGTCCACCTGCCTCGATGTACCGGTGAAGTCGACGGTGATGTCGCTGCCTGCGACGGTGAGGGTGACCGCGATGGGAAGCTCACGGCGCGCCGGGTCGTCGTCGTCCAGAAAGCCGTCGATTGCGCCTTGCGCCTGGTAGCACCCATCCGGAAGCGCCTCGATGGCTTGCCGCATCATGCGCTCGGAATAGTCCATGAGCGCGTCGCAGGCCGCCTGCACGGTCTCCAGCCCGTGCCGTTCGATCAAGGCGAGAAACGCCTCAGCGCCGATCCGGGCGGCGGCGATTTGCGCCTCCATGTCGCCTAGCACCAGGTGTGAGGCACGAATATTGTCCGCCAGCACCGCCCAGAGCGTCGTGTTCCTGACCCCCTTGTCGCAGATCTTGAGACCCTTGAGCTGAATGCCCTCCGCATAGGCGTCGACCGCATCGACGATGCCGGCGCTGCCCGGCGTATGGGCGCCGATATCGACGTGGTGAGCAGCGGTCCCGGTGAAGCCCACCAGCACACCTTCGTGGAACACCGGCACGCAGAACGCCACGTCGGGCACGTGGCTGGCGCCGCCGTAGGCGTCGTTGTGGATGTAGACGTCGCCCGGTTCGATCGCCTCGCCGCGTCTCTCCAGCGCCGCGCGGATACCACGCACATAGCCGGGCAAGGGACCCGACTGTAGCGGCGTGCTCTGCGGCGTCTCGGCGATCTGGTTGCCGGCCGCGTCCAACACGGCGGCGCCGAAATCCTCGGATTCCCGGATCAGACTCGAATGCGACATGCGCATGAGCTTGAAGCCCATCTCGACGGCGATGGTCTCCAGCGCGCCGTAGATCACGTTTGCGGTAACCGGATCGATGCTGGCCGCAGCCCGACTCACCCTGCGCCTCTCCCCGTGTGACGTCGACCGTCCCTAACAACGCGCATCATAGCCCCTGACCGTGCCGCGCCTAACTGCTAGCCTCAGACGAGATATCCCGGCCGGAGAATGGTCACATGAGCCTCGGCGATCAGATCACTCTCAGCATGGTGCAGATGAACAGCGGACCGGACCGCGACGCGAACATCACGCAGGCCGCCGCCCATATCGACCAGGCGGTCGAGGCCGAGCAGCCCGACCTGGTGGTGATCCCTGAGTTCTTCAATCATCCCTACGTCTTCAACGAACGCGACCACGAGCATCTGAAGCGGGCGGAGCCCGCGACGGGTCCGAGCATCACCGCGATGCGGGCGAAAGCGGCGGAGCACAAGATTCACCTGATCGCGACGCTCTATGAGGAAGAGGCCGCCGGCCTCTATTACGATACCGCGTTCGTCATCGATCCCGCCGGCGACGTCATCGGCAAGTACCGCAAGGTGATGCCGGGGCTCTATCTCAGCCTCGAGCGCATGTACTTCCGCTTCGGCTCGCGCTTCACGGTCTTCCAGGTCGGCGCGTGGAAGATCGGCATCATCATCTGCTACGACACGTTCTTTCCCGAACACGCGCGCTGCTCAGCGGTCAACGGTGCCGAGCTGATCGTTGTGCCATTCGCGGCCCCGCGTGTGGGTCCCTGGCGCGAGATGATGATCACGCGGGCGTGGGAAAACGCGGTCTACTTCGCACCCTGCAACAAGGTCGGGCCCGAGAACGGTTGGCAATTCGGAGGCGAAAGCATGGTTGTCGATCCCGAGGGCCAGGTGCTGGCCTGCGCCGGCAATGAGGGCGACGAGATCATCACGGCGACTCTCGACCGCCGACGCGTCTTCGAGGTGCGCCAGAAAAAGCCCTTCTTTCGCGACCGACGGCCCGACCTGTACGGCGCCCTCTGCGCGCAGACGGAGGATATCCACGGTTGACTCCGCGTCGGTCGCCGTGGACGGCGCATCATCGTTGCTGATGAGAAATCCCTGTCGTATTCATCGCGGCGGCGTAATACCGTTGTAGCGTGCATGCGCGGGACGAGCCCGGAGAGGCCGCCCGCGGCACAGCGGGGCGTGTTCCAAGATCGAACGAGGATGGCCCTCGGCGGGGAGGACGATGAGCAGCCGGGTATTCGAAGAGGTAGAGCGCGAGCGGACGCGGGAGACTTCCAAGGCCGTATTCGAGGAAAAGGCGACGGCGCTCAGGGTCTCGCTGGTGGAGGCCCAGCGCGGGCTCGCGAAGGCGGATTTCCCCGTCATCGTGCTGTTCGCGGGTGTCGACGGCGCGGGCAAGGGCGAGATCGTCAACCTCCTCACCGAATGGCTCGACCCGCGCCGCATCGTCACCCACGCCTACGACCGGCTCACCGAGGAGGAAGGCCAGCGGCCCGAGTTCTGGCGCTACTGGCGCGACTTGCCCGGGCGAGGTCGCCTCGGTCTCTTTCTCAGCGCCTGGTATTCCGCGCCCCTGCTGGACCGCGCCTACGGCCGCATCGGGCCGAGCGCGCTCGACCGGCAGCTCGCACGCATCGCGGCCTTCGAGCGCACGCTCGTCGATGACGGCGCGCTGATCCTCAAGTTCTGGATGCACCTCGATCGGGAGGCGCAGCAGAAGCGGCTGGAGACGCTGCAGAGGCATCCGCGCGACCACTGGCGGATCTCGCAGTGGGACTGGCGCAATTGGCACCGCTACGAGCACTTCAACGAGGCCGCCGAACACATCATCACCCGCACCAGCACCGCCGAGGCGCCGTGGCTCGTGGTCGACGGCCGCCATACGCGATATCGCTCGCTCACGGTGCTGGGGATGATGCGCCGGGCGCTCGAAGCACGCTTGGCCGGCCTGCCGCCGCCGGACGCAGGCTTCCGTGCTCGCGCGCCGATCCAGAGCCCGGCAGTGGTCGGTACGACGGTGCGCGAGGTCAAGCCGCTAGCCACCATAGATCAGTCGAAGACCGTGGGTCGCAAACTCTATGAGAAGTCGATGGCGCGCCTCAGGGCCGATCTCTACTGGCTCGCCGCGCAGAACCTCCTGCACGGGCTCTCGGTCGTGCTCGTGTTCGAAGGCTGGGACGCCGGCGGCAAAGGCGGCGCCATCCGGCGCATGGTCTCGGCGCTGGATGCCCGCAGCTATCGTGTGCATCAGGTGAGCGCGCCGAGCGACGAGGAGCGCGCCCATCACTACCTCTGGCGCTTCTGGCGCAGACTGCCCGAAGCCGGGCAGGTCGCGGTCTTCGACCGCAGCTGGTACGGCCGGCTCCTGGTGGAGCGCGTTGAGTCGTTCGCGACCGAGGCGGAGTGGCGTCGCGCCTACGCCGAGATCCGAGACTTCGAGGAACAGATCATCGGCCACGGCACGTTGTTGATGAAATTCTGGCTCCACATCGACAAGGACGAGCAGGAACGGCGCTTCCTGGCGCGCAAGGAGAATCCCTACAAGAGCTGGAAACTGACCGAGGAAGACTGGCGCAACCGCGGGAAATGGGAGGCCTACGAGGACGCCGCCAACGACATGATCGCCGGCACCAGCACCCGTGAGGCGCCGTGGACTCTGGTCCCCGGCAACAACAAGAGGCACGCCCGCCTCGAAGTCTTGCGAACCCTCTGCGCCGCGCTGCAATCCCGGCTCAGCGAGCGGGCAGCGGAGTAACGCGGCGGGAGGGCTACTCCCGCCACCGAAGAGTCACAGCGCGCGACCGAGCTCCTCACCCTCGTACATGAGCTGAACCGGGCGCCGCGGCGCGACCACGTCGCCGACCCGGTGCAGCACTGCGACACGCCCTACGAGTGCCCGATAGAGCGCGTCGTCGGGCGAACGCAGCATCGAGATGACGACGGTGTCCACCCCCTCGATCGCGCGCGGCCGCCCGCCCCAGACCGAGCGGACATGGACCCTGTCGCCCTCGATCTTGTCCACGTTCGTATGGGGCGTGCAGATCCCCCCCGCCTCTTCCAGGCGCGGCATCACGAACGAGAGATCGAGGGTGCGCATGACATCCTCGCCCACCATGGCGCGCGGCGTCACGATTTCGACCTCGGCACTGCCGGCCGCCAGTATTTCGGCGAGGCCGAGCG
>JAPOPO010000491.1 GCA_026712885.1 Rhodospirillales bacterium
CCATTCGCCGCTCCGGTTGGCGGTCTCCGAACCGAGGTTGACGTCCTCGCTCTTCACCGTGACCTCGGAGCCGGGCGGGGCTCGGCCCGCGATCACCGCGCTGCCATCGGGTTTGATTCGCACGGTATCGAAACTGGGTGGCGTCACCGCCGGCGCCAGCTCTTCGTCAGGCGTCGTCTCCTCCGATACATCCGGCGCGACGGCCGGTTCCTGAGCCTCTTCCACCGGCTCGTCGGGTACGACGCGCGTCTCGACGATGGGCTGTTCCGCCTTCTCGCCTTTCTCCTCTTCTGCAGGGAGCGCGGGATCATCAGCGGCAGTCTCGGTCGCGCCTTCGTCGGCCGCATCCTGGCTACCGTCAGCCGTCGCCGCAGACTCGGTCGCCTCTTCATCCACCTCAGCGGTGGGCGCAGTGCCGTCTTCGCCCTCCGCCATGTTGTCGGTGCCGGTCGCGTCGTCCCCTGCCCCCGGCTCGGCCGTAGCCGCCTCATCCTCCTCGGTGGCAGCCGCGGTGCCGTCTTCGGTCTCAGCCATCGTCTCGGTGCCGGCCGCGTCTTCCGTTTTCTCCGCTTCAGGCGCAATCGCTACGTCTTCCTCAGGGGCAGGCGCGGCGCCGTCGTCGGCCTCCGTCTTCGTGACGGCATCGGGCGCGTCTTCCGCTGATCCTGCCTCAGGCGCGGCCGCTTCACCCTCTTCGGTGGCGGGTGCTGTACCGCCCTCGGCAGCCGCCATCGTGTCGGCGTCGGCCTCATCATCGGGCCCCCCCGCCTCGGCGGCGGCCGTATCATTGTCCTCGGTAGCCGGCGCAGCGCCATCTTCGGCCTCTACCATCGTGGCACCGCCGGTCGCGGCTCCCGTTGCCTCTGTCGTAGCCGCAACCGCTGCATCGTCCATGGTGCCAGGCGCGGTTTCGCCGTCATCGACCGCTGCCATCGTGTCGGTGCCGGACGCGTCTCCCCCTGTCCCCGCCTCGGTCTCGGCCGCAGCATCCTCGTCGGTGCCGGGAGCCGTGCCGTCGTCGCCCGCTGCCATCGTGTCGGTGCCGGACGCGTCTCCCCCTGTCCCCGTCTCGGTCTCGGCCGCAGCATCCTCGTCGGTGCCGGGGGCCGTGCCGTCGTCGCCCGCCGCCACTGCATCGGGGTCGGCTGCGTCGTCCGTTCCCTCTGGCTCAGCTGAAGCCGCGGCATCGTCCTCGTTACCAAGTGTGGTGCCGTCGCCAGTCGCCGCCATCGTGTCGATACCGGACGCGTCTCCCCCTGCCTCGGTCTCGGCCTCAGCATCCTCGTCGGTGCCGGGGGCCGTGCCGTCGTCGCCCGCCGCCACTGCATCTGGGTCGGCTGCGTCGTCCGTTCCCTCTGGCTCAGCTGAAGCCGTGGCATCGTCCTCGGTACCAAGTGTGGTGCCGTCGCCAGTCGCCGCCATCGTGTCGGTACCGGACGCGACGTCCGCAGTCCCCGGTTCGGCCGCAACGGCTGTCTCCTCGTCAGCGGTGGGCTCGGTGCCGTCACCAGTCGTGGCGGCAACGTCGCTTTCGGAGGCGTCTTCCGCTTCCTCTGCCGTAGCCGCAGCCGCTGCATCATCTTCAGCGGCAGTTGCGGTGCTGTCGTCGCCCTCCGCTATCGCGTCGGCACCGGCCGCGTCGTCTCCTGTCGCCTCTGGCTCGGCCGCAGCCGCTGCATCGTCCTCGGTGGTGGGCGCGGTACCGTCGTCGCCTTCCGCCATCGTGTCGGTACTGACCGCAACTTCCGCTGCCTCTGGCGTAGCCGCTGCCGTCGCATCCTCTTCGTTCGCGGTCTCGGTGCCGTCACCGGTCGTGGCGGCAAGGTCGGCCTCGGCAGCGTCTTCCGTCGCTGCGACCGCAGGCGCGCCATCTTCGGCTGTCGCCGGCCCTTCCGTCTCTTCCTCCCGCACAACGGTATCGACGTCGCCCGCAGGCGGGTCAGCCGGAGTTGGAGTCGTCTCAGCCATCTCACCGGTTTCAACCTCGGTCGGCTTCTCGGGCGCTGCCGGCTCGGGTTCAGCCGTCTCTTCGTCCTCCGGGCCAGCACCGATGTCGCCGCCGGGAACGTCGGCAGGTACGGGCGTCGCTTCGGCCGTCTCTTCGGGCTTGGGCTCGGTCGGAGCGGGAGCGTCGGCGTCGGTGGTGGCGGGCGCCGCCTCCTCGACCGGAGCGGTTGTCCCTGCGTCGGCCGTCGTGGGCTCCGCCTTACTCGCCGGCGATACGCTGTCCCCGGTGCTCTCGGCCGCGCGGTCGGCGATGTCGACGGATTGACCCGACGTTTGCTCCGGGTCGTCCCCTCCTGTCAGGAACACGCCGAGCAGAACGCCGACGACCACGACGGCGGCGCCGGCAGGGGCCGCGATGCGAAGCGTCTCGCGCCGCCGCAACGCAGCGGCCACGCGACCGGTGAAAGTGCCTGTCTCGCTCACTCGATACGCCTAGCAGTGATGGGCGGCGCCACGATACACGAGTCGTTCGAGGCGCGACAGTTTACCCCAACTGACACCCTACCAGTCGCCGCCGGACGAAATTGCGGGCGGCGGGGACGGGGTCGGGCTCACCGGATTGCGGATCGCAGGCAGCGACTTGAGATAGGCGGCCATAGCCTCCAGATCCTCCTGGGTCAGATGGCGCAGCCCGTCGTCGATGGCCTCGCGCATCTCGCCCTGCACGTCGTCGCCATACGGCGTGAAGCCCGTGCGCAGGAAAAACGCCAGATCGATTTCGGACCATGAGCCGATGCCGGTCTCGCGATCGGGGGTGATGTTGGGAACCGAGATGCCACCGGGCCCAAAGCGCGACCCCGCCAGGTGCGGGCCGCGCTTCAGGGAGCCCAACATGTTGCGCGGTGTGTGGCACTCGGCGCAGTGGCCCAGCGTTTCAACGAGATAGCGCCCGCGCGCCAGGCGCTCGTCCTCGCCCGGATCGGCGCTGACGGGTTCACGCTCGAAGAAGAGCCAGCGCCAGGGGTGGAGAAAGAGGCGCACGCTGAACGGAAACCGCAGCTCGTGCTCCATGTTGGGGGCGACGACCGGTTCCACCGCGTCGAGGTAGGCCTTGAGGTCGAGCATGTCCTCGCGCCGCATGCCGGAATACGCGGTGTACGGGAACGCCGGATAGTAGGTGCGGCCCTCGGGCGACTTGCCGTCACGCAGCGCGCGGATGAAATCCTCGTCGGACCAGCCGCCGATGCCGGTTTCAGGATCGGGCGTGATATTGGGCGCGGCGATCGCCCCCCAGGGCGAGGACAACATGCGCCCGCCGGCCAGGAAGGCACCGCCATTGGCGACGTCGGTGTGGCAGGGCGCGCAGCCCGCCGCGCGCAGGATGTAGGCGCCGCGCGCCACCGGGTCCGCGCTTGCCGGATCGGGCTCTACCGCAGGCTCAGCCGCAGAAGCCGCGCCGGCGAGCACGACGCTCGCCAGCATCGCCAGCACCAGCCAGGCGACGCGATGGGCGAAACGCGTTCTAAACCGTGCCATGGGATCCCGCGACCGTCCTGCTCTCGGCACTGTGAGCCGTACTCTGACATAGTCGCTTTCGTGGGCATTGCAACCAAGACACCGCCCGTCATCGCGGCTGGCGGCCGGGGGCAGTCTCTGGTACAGAGCGGCGCTCCTAGACGTCCAGCCACACAATCAGGATCAGATCGGCGATGGCGGCGGTCGCGTCCCTTTGCGTCTTCTGCGGTTCCCAAACGGGCCGTAACCCGGCCCACGCGGAGGCTGCCCGCAGCCTGGGCAAAGCGCTTGCCCAGCGCGGGATTGCGCTCGTCTATGGCGCGGGCGGCATTGGCCTGATGGGGGTGGTGGCCGATGCCGTTCTGGCGGGTGATGGCAAGGCCATCGGCGTGATCCCCGAGAGTCTGGAGAGCCTCGAGGTGGCGCATCCTGGTCTCACCGAGACGGTGGTCACCAAGGACATGTTCCGGCGCAAGCGGATCATGTTCGACCGCGCCGACGGCTTCGTGATCTTGCCAGGCGGATACGGCACCCTCGACGAGTTCTTCGAGGTGCTGACCTGGAAGCAGCTCGGGCTCCTCGACAAGCCGATCGTCGTTCTCGACAGCGAAGGCTATTGGGGGCCGCTGCTGGATCTGCTCGAACAAGTGAGCGCCGAGGGGTTCGCTCCGCCGGTCACGTCCGGCCTCGCCACGGTCGTGCGCACCGTCGACGAGCTGTTTCACGTCCTCGACAACGGAGAGGCTTAGGCGGTCTTCCGCGCCGTCTTTGGCGGCGGCGCTGACCTTGACCGGTAGGACCGCTTTGCTAAGGTGCGCGCGGCCCCGCCGGCAGCCGACCCATTCCTCCCGGGGCCCCCTTGCCCGCAACGCATTCCTGGAGAGCTTCGGATGGCGAAAATCAAGGTCGCCAACCCCGTCGTCGAGATCGACGGCGACGAGATGACGCGAATTATTTGGGCCTGGATCAAAGACCAGCTGATCCTGCCCTATCTGGACATCGACCTCCTCTACTACGACCTCGGCGTCGAGCATCGGGACGCCACCGACGATCAGGTCACGGTCGATTGCGCCGAAGCGATCAAGGAAATCGGCGTCGGCGTCAAATGCGCGACCATCACGCCGGACGAAGACCGCGTCGAGGAGTTCGGCCTCAAGAAGATGTGGCGTTCGCCCAACGGCACGATCCGCAACATCCTGGGCGGCACCGTGTTCCGCGAGCCCATCATCTGCCGCAATGTGCCGCGCCTGGTGCCCGGTTGGGAGAATCCGATCGTGATCGGCCGCCACGCCTTCGGCGACCAGTACCGCGCCACCGATTTCGTGGTGCCCGGCAAGGGCAAGCTCACGGTGCGCTTCGAGCCCGAGAACGGTGGTGACGTCATCGAGCGAGAAGTGTTCGACTTCCCCGGTGGCGGGGTCGCGCTTGCCATGTACAACCTGGACGATTCGATCCGCGATTTCGCCCGCGCCTGCATGAACTACGGGCTGGAGCGCGGCTGGCCGGTCTACATGTCCACCAAGAACACCATCCTCAAGTTCTATGACGGGCGCTTCAAGGACCTCTTCGAGGAGGTCTTCGAGGCCGAGTTCAAGGCGCGCTTCGAGGCCGCCGGCCTCACGTACGAGCACCGGCTGATCGACGACATGGTCGCCGCCGCGCTCAAGTGGGAAGGCGCCTTCATCTGGGCCTGCAAGAACTACGACGGCGACGTGCAGTCGGACACCGTGGCCCAAGGTTTCGGCTCGCTCGGCCCGATGACCGCGGTGCTGGTGTTGCCCGACCGCCAGACCGGCCAGGCCGAGGCTGCGCACGGCACCGTCACCCGCCACTACCGCGCCTACCAGCGGGGTGAGGAGACCTCGACCAACCCGATCGCCTCGATCTTCGCCTGGAGCCGCGGCCTCAAGCACCGCGGCCGGCACGACGGCAACCAGGCGCTCATGGACTTCGCCGACACGCTGGAGCGCTGCTGCATCGAGTGCGTGGAAGCCGGCGAGATGACCAAAGACCTCGCCATCCTGGTCGGCCCCGAGCAGGGCTGGCTCAACTCCAAGGACTTCCTGGACGCGATCGACCGCCGTCTGCGCACCGCAATGGCGTAGGGCGAGGCGCGCCCGCGAACACCCGAACTAGAAGAAGTGGCGCCAGCCGGAGAGCAGAATCAGCTCTGCGTCCGCGTTCTCGCGATGGCCCGGCTCGTGCGACACGGTCGCGCCCAGGCGCAACTCGCCGATCTCCAGCGGCTGCTGCCATTGCAGCGCCAAGTCGACCTGCCTGCCGCCGGGCTCGACATTCGCGGCCAGGGTGTTGCGGATCACCTCGCCCGCTGTCGTTCGTCCTGAGGGAAGCATAATCAACGCCTGACCGCCCTCAACGCGGAGCGGCTGCGACAGCGACACGCGAAATGCGCTGCCGTCGTCATTCTGGCGGGTGGCGTGCAGCGCGAACGCGCTGGTGGCGAGAGATGAAATCTCCCGGAACACGCCGCCGCGCGCCTGCGCAGTCACGGTGCCGATCTCCGCAGTGCCGCCAACGCGCCACGGGCCGAGTTCCGTGTCCGCCTCGACTCCCGCGAAGGCGACGTGCGCCTCGAGGTCACCGAACGCGCCGTCGGACTCGCTGCCGAGCAGGCTGTCGCGCTCGCCCATCCAGCCGGCCCGGAGACCGATCGGAGCCTCGGGCTCACGCCAGGTGAGCGCCGCGCCCGACGCGGGCTCCTCGCGCGCAAGACCTTCCGTGGTGAGCGCGGTGGCGGTCAGGCTCGCGGTGACCGGCATGGTTGCGACGACGCTGTGTCTGGCGAGCGCAAAATGGCGGGCATTCCCAGCGGTCGAGGCCCCGGATTTCGCGAGGTACAGGGCTGGAAACACGCTCTGGGAATCGCCCGGCGATTTGATGATGGGGAGTTCGACGGCATTGACCGCCGAGCCACTCGCCTCCGAAATCGATAGTTGTTGGAAGTCGCGGAAGCGATCGTGAAGCGAGGGCCTGGAGGCAACGCTCACCATACTGCCGACGTCGTACCAGAAGGGTGCGCCCAGCGCATCGAACGCGGCGACCTCGCGCTCCTCAAGCTCAGGAATGAGTGCATCGCCGAACGCAAGTCCGAGTTGCAAGACTGAATCGCTCAGGACAGCACCCGAACTCTCTACCCGATCGCCCATCACAACGACCGTCTCGCCCACGGGCGACGTCGCGGCACCCAAGTCCATCAGACCACGACCGTAGATTGCCGAGTCGGCGTAGATGCCGCTGCTGTTCGCCGTCTCCAGAAGCCTCGAGAGCAGATCGGTGTTGGAGATCTGACCCCGGAAATACTGCTTCATCACCGCGAGGCCGCCGGTCACCATCGGCGCGGCGAGCGATGTACCGCTAGCAGCCCCGACAGCCCGCACCGGAGCGCCGTCCAGGCCTGGTCCGAAATAGGCGATCCGGACTTGGTCTCCTGGCGCCGCCAGGCAGTAGTCGGCCGCGATGCCGCAGCGGTTAGAGAAGTCTGCAATCTCGCCGTCCGGGCGTATAGCCACCACGGCGACAGTCGTCTCCTGCAACTCTGGAAAGTGCACGGCCAAGCCCGGCAACAGATCGATCGAGCTTGCTTCTACTGCGCCATCAACGCACTGAGGAATCGGGAGGTCGCATGTCGTGCCGTGCGCATTTCCCGCAGCCCAGACAAACACGACTTTCTCTTCGGCGCCCTCCTGGAGCAATACGGTGAGCAAAGGCGCGAAGGGATCGCGAACGACCTCTTCGCTGTAGTTCTCGATAATTCCCGAGACACCAAGGCTCAAATTCAGGATATCGACGCTCCGGGCGCCGAACCGCCAAGCGAGTATCTCTTCCACGGTCTCCGCAAAGTATTCCGCAGTCCCCGGCAACTCGCTTACCTGGATCGGATCATACAGCTCGGGAGCTTCGCCCAGCGGGATTGCAAAAACGACGAGATCGGCGCCCCAGGCCACGCCCTGCGCGTTGTACGGGAAACCGGGAATATCCTCTCCGGCGATAACGCTTGCCACCGCGGTACCGTGAGAACTCTCGCTTCCGTCCTCATCGATCGCGCCAAGAAAGCGTTCGACAACGGTCTTGTCTCGGAACTGGGGATGGGCGCCGTCAATCCCCGTATCCAGTATGCCGACGGTAATACCTTCGCCGGGCGCGACGTCGGGACCGAACTCCAGCTCCAGGTTTGCGTAAGCCTGGCCGGCATTGATCGCTGCCAGGCCCCACTGATTCTGGAAGCTCGACGGCTCGGCATACTCGGCCGCGATTTCCTGCACCAATGCCTCGAACTCGGGTTCGAGAACGCAGCCCCGGTCGTGGGTCTCAACACACGCCACAGGGACGTCGTCCATGTCCTCTTCGTCTGTAAAGACCCAGCACGACGCCAAGATCAGGGACACGGCACAGAGTGGAATCGCAACGCGGAACACAGGCCCCGGAAGTCGAAGAATCCGCGTCCAAAGAGATCGGTACCGGCGTGGTTGGATCATCCGTTGGCTCCCACAATTTCGGGAGCTTGATACACGGATTCGCCCGACAGGCGATAGTTGTTCCTAAAAGTTTGCGGGCTGGCTATCGGGCGGCCATTCTTGATCGAGTTGAGTGCTCGTCTTCAGCAACAGATTGCCGCCTAAAACAACCCCGTGATGTGACCGTTCTCGTTGACGGCGATGTTGTCGGCGGCGGGCACGCGCGGCAGTCCCGGCATGGTCATGATCGCGCCGCAGATCACCACCACGAACTCGGCGCCGCCCGAGAGCCGCACCTCGCGGATCGGCACCTCGAAGCCGCTGGGCGCATTCTTGAGCCCTGCATCGGCGGAGAAGCTGTACTGCGTCTTCGCCATGCACACGGGGAAGTGCCCGAACCCGCCGGCCTGGAGCTCGTCGAGCCGCCGGCTCACGGGCGCGTCTGCCGTGATGCCGTCGGCGCTGTAGATTCGCTTGGCGACGGTCTCGATCTTCTCCCAGAGCGTGAGATCGTCCGGATAGAGGGGCTGGAAGGACGAGGACTTCGACTCGATCGTGCCCACGACCTCGTGCGCCAGCGCCTCGCAGCCGGCGCCGCCCATGGCCCAGTGATCGCACTCGACTGCCGTCACGCCCATCTTGGCGCAGGCGTCGGCAACCAGCGCGCGCTCGGCCTCGGTATCGGCGGAGAAGCGGTTGATCGCTACCACCGCCGGCACGCCGTAGCCTTGGACGTTCGTCACGTGACGGGCCAGGTTCTCCATGCCCGTCGCCAGCGCCTCCAGGTTCTCGGTGCCGAGGTCGCTCCGCGCGACGCCGCCGTGCATCTTGAGCGCGCGGATGGTGGCCACGATCACCGCGCAGTCCGGCGCGAGCCCGGCCTTGCGGCACTTGATGTCGAAGAACTTCTCGGCTCCGAGATCGGCGCCGAAGCCGGCCTCGGTTACAACGAAGTCGGCGAGCTTGAGCGCGGCCCTGGTCGCGATCACCGAGTTACAGCCGTGGGCGATGTTGGCGAACGGGCCGCCGTGGATCAGCGCCGGGTTGTTCTCCAGCGTCTGCACCAGGTTGGGCGCGAGCGCGTCCTTGAGCAGCGCAGTCATGGCGCCATCCGCGTTCACGGCGCTGGCGCGCACCGGCTCGCGCTCGCGCGTGAGTCCGACGACGATATTGCCCAACCGAGCGCGCAGATCATCGAGATCGCGCGAGAGGCAGAAGATCGCCATGACCTCGGAGGCGACGGTGATGTCGAAGCCGTCCTCGCGCGGGAAGCCGTTGGCCACGCCGCCGAGCGAGGAGACCACGCTGCGCAGTGCCCGGTCGTTCATGTCGACCACGCGGCGCCAGCTCACCCGACGCGGGTCGATGCCGGCCTTGTTGCCCCAGTAGATGTGGTTGTCCACCATCGCGGCGAGCAGGTTGTTGGCCGCGCCGATGGCGTGGAAGTCGCCGGTGAAGTGGAGGTTGATGTCCTCCATCGGCACCACCTGGGCATAGCCGCCGCC
>JAPOPO010000492.1 GCA_026712885.1 Rhodospirillales bacterium
CAGGCGATCGCTCCGGGACGCTTTGGCTGGGTTTTCCCTTTCGGTGGTGTCGCGAGCGGCCCGCGGCCTCTCGGCGCGGCTGCTGGTGCTCACGATATTCTTCGTCCTCCTGGGCGAGGTCTTCATCTACGTCCCCTCGATCGCGCGCCACCGCCTGGTCTTCCTCGAAGAGCGGATCGAAGCCGCGCGGATCGCGGCGCTGGCGGTGGAGGCGTCGCCCGACGGGATGGTAACCGAGGAGCTTCGCCTCGCCTTGCTGGAGCGATCGGGGGTCTCGGCGGTCTCGCTCAAGCGGCCCGGCACGCGCCTGCTCGTCCTCGGCGACGACATGCCGGTGAAAATCGACGCGAGCTTCGATCTGCGAGAGGCGACGCCGCTGGGCCTGATCGGGCACGCGGCCGATACGCTGCGCTACGGCGGCGAGCGGACGATCCGGGTGATGGGCACCGCGCCCGGCGACGCGCCAGACACCATGGTCGACATCGTGCTGCCCGAGGCGCCGCTGTTCGCGTCGATGCTCGACTATTCGGGGCGAATCCTGTGGCTCTCGATCATTCTGGCATTCGTCGTCGCCGGCCTGGTCTATCTCTCGTTGCACTGGCTCATGGTGTTGCCGCTCGGCCGCATGACTGACAGCTTGGTCTCGTTCCGCCGCGCGCCGGAGGACGCCGCCGCGACCGTCAAAGTCAGCGGCAGGCGCGACGAGATCGGCCTCGCGCAGCGGGAGCTCCAAGTCATGCAGCGGCGCGTGCGGGCGGCGCTCCGTCAGCGGGCGCGGCTCGCGGCCGTCGGCACCGGCGTCACGAAGATCAACCACGATCTTCGCAACATGCTGGCGACTGCGGCCGTTCTGACCGATCGTCTGGCGACGGCGCGCGATCCCGAGGTGCAGAAGCTGGCGATGCCGTTGGTTGCCGCAATCGATCGGGCCATCACGCTCTGCACTCACACGCTCAGCTTCGCGACGGGCCGGCTGCCTGCGCCGCGCCGCACATCGTTCTCGCTAGCGCCAATGATCGAAGAGGTGCGGGCGGCGCTGCCCATTGACGACGCCTCGATCGGCTGGCGCAACGAGGTGCCATCCGAGCTGAGTGTGACCGCCGACCGTGACCAGCTCTATCGGGTCATCATCAACCTGATTCAGAACGCGGTGCAGGCGCTGGCTTGCCGCGACGGGGGCGGAACGGTGCGGGTTAGCGCGTGGCGCGACGCGGACGATACGGTGGTGGAAATCGCCGATTCCGGTCCCGGCTTGCCGAGCGCTGTGCGCGACCATCTGTTCGAGGCCTTCGCCGACAGCGGCAGCGACCAGGGCACTGGTCTTGGCCTTGCCATCGCTCGCGACCTCGTGCGCAACAATGGCGGTGATATTGACCTCGAACGGTCCGATCCGGCGGGTACCGTCTTCAGACTGCGCCTGCCCAACTCTCCCCATCAGGAAGCCGACGAATTGCAGGACGTGTAGTTGGGGGAGAGGATCCCTTGGCTCAGTATCCGAGGGCGGCCCCCTCGCGGCGTGGGTCGGCGCCGCCTTCAAGCACGCCGTCGACGCGGCGGATGGCGTGCAGGCCGCTCACCAGGGGCCGAATGCGCACGTCGTGCCCCAGCGCCTCCAACGCAGGCGCGATTTGTTCGAGCCTGGTACCTGCCTCCAGCTCGGTCGCACCGTTGCGGTTGACATGCCGGGGCAGGCTGAGCGCGGCCTGGGCATCGAGGTCCCAATCGAGCAGGGCGATGACGGACTGGGCAACGAAGCCGATGATGCGCGGGCCGCCAGGTGAGCCAAGCGTCGCGACGAGCCGGCCTGCCTCATCGAAGATCAGCGTCGGCGTCATGGAGGAGCGCGGGCGTTTGCCCGGCTGCGCCCGGTTCGCGACCGGGCCATCGGCGCTGTTCGGCGCGAAAGAAAAGTCGGTGAGTTGATTGTTCAGCAGAAATCCGGCCGCCATCAGGCGCGAGCCGAAGGCGCGCTCCACGCTGGTGGTAAAGGAGACGGCGCTGCCGCGCGCATCGACGACCGAGAGGTGGCTCGTGGAGGTGAATTCCGGCGCCGCCGCGTTCGCCCTTGCGAGGTGTTCGGAACCCGGCGGCGCACCCGGCGCGGCCTCGCCCATTGTCCGGCCGGGATCGATCAGGCCAGCGCGTCGGCGCAGGTAGTCGGGATCGAGCAGCCCTTCCACCGGGACCGGGACGAAGTCTGCATCCGCCAGGTAGCGGTTGCGATCGGCGAAGGCGAGGCGGCTCGCCTCGCTAATCAGGTGGACCGCCTCCACTGAGCCGGGTGTGAGTGCGGAGAGGTCGAAACGATCCAGAAGACTCAGGACTTGCAGCAATGTGACGCCGCCGGAGCTCGGCGGCCCCATGCTGCAAACCCGGTAGCGCCGGTAGTCGCCGCAGACCGGCGGCCGCTCCTTGGCGCGATAGGCGGCGAGGTCGGTGAGCGCCAGTGTGCCTGGATTGACCGGATCGTCTTGCACGGCGGCGACGATCTGCGCCGCGATCGGTCCTTCGTGCAACGCGTCTGCCCCGGCCTGCGCGATGGCGCGCATGGTTTCGGCATAGGCCGGGTTGACCAGCGTCTCCCCGACGCGCCTCGGACTGCCATCCGAGTGAAAGAAGTAGGCGCGGGTGTCTCGGAAGCGCGCGAGGTCGGGGTTCTTATCGATCATGCGTGCGAGGCGAGGCGAGACGGCAAAGCCGCGCTCGGCGAGGGTCGCCGCAGGCTCGAAGAGTCGCGCCCAAGGCGTCTGGCCGTGGGCGCGATGCACGCGTTCGAGCATCCGGACGACGCCCGGAACGCCGACCGGCAGGCCGCCAACGGCTGCTTCCGGCCACGGACGCGGCGCACCGTCCGCAGCCAGGAACAGTGTCTCGTTGGCGGCGGCCGGCGCGGTCTCGCGCCCGTCGTAACTCTCCACGGAATCCCGTGCGGCATCGAAATAAAGCAGAAAGCCGCCGCCGCCGATGCCCGAGGACTGCGGCTCGACCAGACCGAGCACCATTTGCGCCGCGATGGCAGCATCGATGGCGTTGCCGCCCTCTTCGAGGATGCGGGCCCCGGCCTCCGCCGCCGCGGGGTGCGCCGCCGCGATCATCGCGTGGCTCGCGCGCACCGGGTTCTCGGCTGCGACTGCGCTTGCGGGAGTGCTTAGGGCGGCCAGCGCGAGGAGCAGCCGCGCGCCGGCTTTCGCACAGTGCCGGCGCCAGTGCCGGAGTAGATTCGCGCGCGCTGGCCCTGGCCGCTTGACGCGGCAGCGGCGCTTCACTAAGTGAAGCCGGCGGCGGCGAGTGTAGCTCAGTTGGTTAGAGCACCGGATTGTGGTTCCGGGGGTCGTGGGTTCAAATCCCATCACTCGCCCCATTTTATTCCCTGAAACTGCTCAGTGCTCCGGCTGGAGCGGTCAGCGGACCGACTCATTAGCGGTACAAGGCGACTATCGCCACCATGCTAGCAATTTCCTGCTACTGTTGATGCTTGCCAAGCGAGCGTTCGTATAGCAGCGTTGCCGCGGCCACCGTTGTCGCAGTCGAGCCTCGCGTTCCGAGACTGGGCGTCAGGCGAGCCGCGACAAAGGGGAACTACGTGGGCAGGGCTCCGGCCCGACGCGACATGACAGCCCACGTGGTCCCGTACCGAGCGAGGACCGAAGAGTGAGCGCGAATCTCACACTCAATATGGAGGCGCAGCTCAACGAGATCGAGCGCATACAGGCGGCGGTCAGTATCTTGTCACAAGCCGAGAACTGGCCTCCCGAGCTTCTGTATCAGATCGAGCTCGTGCTCGAAGAGATCGGCACCAACATCATCAAGTATGGTCAGGACGGCGAGGCGGAGACAGAGATTCAAATCACTCTGACCTCCGACAGCAAGTCTCTCACCTTGGAAATCGTGGATACCGGAAAGGCGTTCGATCCCTTTGCCGATGCGCCGCCGCCGGATCTCGAGTCGGATATCCCGAAACGCCCGATCGGCGGGCTCGGCGTCTATCTCGTGCGCAAGCTCATGGACGAGGCCAGCTATCGGCGCGAAGACGGCATGAACAAGGTGACCCTCGTTAAGCACAAGTCGTGATGACGCGCCCGCCCCACGTCCCCGGTGCGCCGCCGATTGCGGTTGCTGCCGTGCGGGCTTCAGTGCTCTGAACCTGCGCCGGGGACGGCGCGCGTTCTCCGTCCATGGATAGTGTGACGATGCTCTGGAGCGGGCTCGCGGCGGCGGGCGCGGCCCTCTGGCTCTGCGTCCTGGCGCTCCCGTGGCAGCCGTGGCGCGGGAGGGAGCGGCTCGAGCCGGTACCCGCGGAGGATGCCGCGGATATCAGCCTCGAAGACGTCACGGTTCTGATCCCGGCCCGCGACGAGGCGACGGTCATCGGCGATACCCTCGCGGCGCTCGGCAGCCAGGGGCGAGGCCTGCGCGCGGTCCTGGTCGACGACCGCTCCGGCGACGACACGGCGGAGGTTGCCCTACAGGCAGCGCCTGAGGGGATCGTCCTCGACGTGCAAGCCGGCGCACCGCTCTCCGAGGGCTGGACAGGCAAGCTCTGGGCCCTGGAGCAGGGGCGACGTCGGATCGAGACCCCGCTCACGCTGCTGCTGGATGCCGACATCACGCTGCGGCCAGGCATGCTCCGGGCACTGCTTGCCAAGAGGGCGGAGACGGGCGCGGCGCTGGTCTCGATCATGGCGGCGCTCAGGATGCGGGGAGGCTGGGAAAAGCTCCTGCTGCCTGCCTTCATCTTCTTCTTTCGCCTGCTCTATCCATTCCACCTGTCGAACGGCCCGGGTCGGCAGGTGGCCGCGTCTGCCGGCGGCTGTGTCCTGGTGGAGACCGCGGTACTCGTCCAGATCGGCGGCTTCGAGGCGATCCGGGGCGCGCTCATCGACGACTGCGCGCTGGCACGTGCGGTCAAGGATGCCGGACACCGGACCTGGATCGGCGTGAGCCGCGGGGCGGAAAGCCACCGGGATTACCCGACCCTCGGGGCCGTGTGGCGCATGGTCGCCCGCACCGCCTACACCCAGCTCCTCTATTCACCAGTGTTGCTGCTGCTCTGCACGCTGCTCATGGCGCTCATGTTCTGGGCACCAATTGCAGGCCTCGGCGGGCCGCTCGCGGCGCAAGTCGCCAGCGGCGTCGGGCTCGTCGGGATGACGCTCTGCTACCTGCCGACGGTCCGCTACTACCGCCTCTTCTCCGCTTGGGCGTTGACGATGCCGCTCATCGGCACACTCTATCTCGCCATGACCTGGCATTCGGCGCTGCGCCACTGGGGCGGCCGACGGAGCGAATGGAAGGGCCGGGTTTATGGGCGGGAGCCAGGAGGCGACCGGGCGGCGTAAGGGGGCGCCAGCGTGCGGCTTGCTTGACGCCTTCAGGCGGGCGTGTCAGCACGGGCCCCATGTCGCAAGGAGCGGAACAACGAGGCGCAGGCTGCCGACTCGTGCGCGTGGCGGAGAGCGACAGGCCGGGCGTCACGATCTTTCACGACGGACGGCCGCTCGCCGCGCTCGCCGGCGACACGCTCTTGACCGCGCTGCTCTGCAACGGGGTCGCGCTGCGCCGGAACGAGTTCGACGGGGGCCTGCGCGCGGGCTTCTGCAACATGGGCGCCTGCCAGGACTGCTGGGTCGTGCTCGAGGACGGGAGCCGCATCCGCGCCTGCACGACCGAGGTGCACGACGGCATGCGCGTTTGCGCGCCGGAGAGCGTCTTTTGAACGATGATGCGCCCACGGTGCTCGTCGTCGGCGCGGGCCCGGCGGGAACACGGGCGGCGGAGACGCTGGTCGCGCATGGCGTCGCACCCATCGTGGTCGACGAAGGCGCGCGCAGCGGCGGCCAGATCTATCGCCGGCCGCCGAAGGGATTCAAGCGGCCGGCTGCTGCGCTCTACGGCTTCGAGGCGCGCAAGGCTGAGGCCGTGCACGGGGCGCTCGACGGCCTGCGGGAGCGGATCGACTATCGCCCGGGCACCCTGATCTGGAACATCGAGGGCGGCGTCGCCCATGCGCTCGGGGCGGAGGGCGTCGAGCGGATCGCGTTCGACGCGCTGATCCTCGCCACCGGCGCCATGGATCGGGTGATTCCCTTTCCGGGCTGGACGCTCCCCGGCGTGTTCACCATGGGCGGCTCGCAGGTCGCGCTGAAGGCGCAGGGCTGCGCCATCGGCGATCCGGTGGTTTTCATGGGCACCGGGCCGCTGCTCTACCTCGTCGCTTACCAGTA
>JAPOPO010000494.1 GCA_026712885.1 Rhodospirillales bacterium
ATGAAGTCTCCTGAGTTTGCACAAACCTTTGGAGAGCCGGATGCATAACGAAAGGTGCACGTCCGGTTCGGAGAGAGGGCGCGGGAAACCTGCGGTTCGAGAGGCCGAAAGGCGCTCGCGTCCTACTCTACTGTGATCCTGGCGGAGGTGTTGTCGATATGAGCTGGAACCGGATAGTGCCGATCGCGGCACTGTGCCTGGCCGCCGGACTCGGTGCGCGGGCCCAGGAGGCGCAGGTCCCTGTCGATATCCGCGAGGACATGGACGCGCAGGCGCGCGCGCTGGTGGAGGCTGTGCTGGGCGGATCGGGCGAGGATGTCGAGGACCTGGCCGGATGGGCCGACGCGGTGATCGGGGATGCGCTGTCGGATGCCGGTTCGACGGTGACCGGCCCCGTCCCGGCCGAAGCCACACGGGGTTTGCCGGGTGGGGGTTTTGCTGGCGCGCAAGCGGCCACGGCGGAAGTGATCGTGTTCGCGAGCCTGTCCATGCCCGAAGCGAGCTGGCGGCAGTGGAGCCGGCAGGCTGCGCGAATCGGCACACCGCTGGTGCTGCGGGGAATGGCCGAAGGCGGGCTTGAGGCCACGGTTCATCGCATCGCCGCCCGCCGTGGGGACGACGGCGCGGGCGCAACGATCGATCCCAGGCTCTTCCGGCTGTTCCGCATCGCTCATGTGCCCGCCGTGGCGGTTGTGCCGGGCGGGGTGGCGCCGTGCGAATCGCCCGGCTGTTCGGCGGATCCCGCGCCGGCGCACG
The DNA here is from genome assembly GCA_026712885.1 of Rhodospirillales bacterium. Taxonomy (GTDB): domain Bacteria; phylum Pseudomonadota; class Alphaproteobacteria; order UBA828; family UBA828; genus WTGU01. Next base: position 757 of record JAPOPO010000494.1, read on the forward strand.
ATCTGGTGACGGGGAACATCGGCCTTGAAGCCGCGCTTGAAGCCATTGCGCGGGAGGGGGAACCGGGTCGTGAGACCGCGCGCCGGCACCTCGGGATCCTGAGAGGAGAAAGCAATTGAAGCGTGAGATTCATTCAAGCGCGCGGTTCCGTTCGGCGCCAACGGGCTGGCCGGCGGTCGCGGACTTGCTGTCCGCAGGACTGCTGTGCGCAGGACTCCTGTTCGCCAGTCTGCCGTCGGCAGGACCGGCGGCGCAGGGTTCGGACGAGGCGGCACGAGTCGAGGCAAGGGCACTGGGCGCCGCCGGGCAGGCGACCGCGCGGGGCGTGGCGACGGACGCGGAGCAGGCGCTGACGGTACCGGGATTCGCGGGCACGGACGTGCCGCAGACGGGACACACGGATGCGAACATGGAGGCCGCCGCGCGAAACGCGCTGGCGGACCCAAACAGCGAAGGCGGCGCGGTCGGGGCATTCGTCACGTCCAGCGCTGCGAGGCGCCCGGCCGCGGACATCGAAGAGGGGGATCCTGCGATCGTGCGCGGCGAAACCGTGCAGGACTCGCCCACCGCTCCGGCCTGGCGCGCCGATGGATTGGCTTCGGGTTCCGTTCGGGAATGCGGGCGGGGACTTGCCGCCGCGCAGGCGGCGGGGCGCTGCGGGGGCGTAACGTCGTGCGTGGGCGCGGAGTGTGAGCGCGTGGACACGCCCGCCAACACCGGGTTCGTGGATGCGGCGACGAATCTCAACATGGTCATGGAGATGGGAGGCAGCGAGTTCGACCGTGGCAACATGCGCATCTTCTCCGGCGCGCGCGAGTTCTGCACGATCCGG
>JAPOPO010000496.1 GCA_026712885.1 Rhodospirillales bacterium
ACCGCCACGGAAGCCCGGTCAACGCGGGATGCTTCCGTCGTCATACCGTGACGACGATCTTGCCGCATTGGGTGTTTGATTCCATGTGGCGATGCGCCTCCACGATCTGGTCCAGCGGGAACTCGCGGTCGATCACGGGCTCGAGCGCGCCGCTGGCGAGGCCGGCGAAGAGATAGTCCCGCCCCGCCGCGAAGCGGGCCTCGTCGCGGACGAAGTCGAGCACCTGGTAGCCGACGATGGTGAGCGATTTCGCCAGCATCGGCATGAGCGGATAGGCGGTCTCGCCGGGATGGAGGGCGCCATATTCGTAGATCGTGCCGTACGGCGCTGCGGCGCCGCAGAGCGTGGTCAGCAACGGCCCCGCGATGGGATCGAAGGTCACGCGGGCTCCGGACCCGCCGGTGATTTCCATGGCCCGCGCTGGCAAATCCTCCTCATCGGTCGCCACGACGTGATCGGCACCGAGGCCGAGGAGCGCCTCTTTCTTGGCCGCTGTCCGGGTGGTTGCGATGACGGTGGCGCCGCGCTCCTTCGCGATCTGGATCGCGGCGAGGCCGACGCTGCTGCTCGCCGCGGTGATGATCGCGGCGTCGTCGGGACCGAGCTTGCCGTAGTGGACCAGCGCGCCGTAGGCCGTGAGGTAGGCCATCCAAAGGGTCGCACCCTGGGCCGGCGATAGTGCCGCAGGGTAAGGCTCGGCGATCTCCGCCGGCACGGTGGCGCTTTCCCCATAAACGCCCTGCCGGGTCTGGGAGAGCGCGAAGGAGGGAACTGTGGCGATGCGATCTCCTTCCTGGACGCTCGTCACCCCCTCGCCCACGGCCTCCACCACGCCGGCAGCCTCGTAGCCGATGCGGGAGGGAAAGACTGGGCGTTCGTGGTAGATGCCCTCGCGCAGCATGACCTCTGCCCGGTTGAGGCCGATCGCCTCGACCCTGATGCGGACCTCGCCGTGCCCTGGGTCGACCTCCGGTTCCTCGCCGAGGCGCAGCACATCGGGCCCGCCGGTCTCGTGAAATCGTACGATTCGAGCCATGGTCCGCTCCTCGCCCGTCCGGTCCGCACTGATGCCGGGCATTCATTGAACTGTACGGAAATTAGCACAATCGGGCCGTTCCGGATCATGGGTACCCAGTATTCGGTTTGGACACCGCCTTGAGCGCCTTGGCTGATCTGGACCCTCTGCTTCCGCGTGGCCATACTGGCGAGATACAGTCGACGCCGGGGAGAGGGAGCCCAACTCATGTCGTCCATTCCGTCCGCCCTGGAGATCACCAGGGATATCGTCCGCATGGACACCCGCAACCCGCCGGGCCGCGAGGTGGAGTGCGCCCATTACCTGGGCGACATGCTCAGCGCGGCGGGGATCGAGGTCTCCTACCACGAGTTCGCGCCGGACAGGACGAGCCTGGTCGCCGTGCTGCGTGGCGAAGGCGGGAACGGCAAGAAGCCGCTCTGCTTCGGCGGGCATATCGACGTGGTGCCGCTCGGCGCCAAGGAGTGGTCGGTCGACCCCTTCGGCGCCGATATCGTGGACGGCAAGCTCTTCGGCCGCGGCACCACCGACATGAAGGCCGGCATCTCCGCCTTCGTCCACGTCGCGCTGAAGCTCGCGGCCGAGGAGAAGCGCGGCGCGGCGGACATGGTGATGGCGATCTGTGCCGGTGAGGAGACCGGCTGCGAAGGCTCCTACCACCTGGCCGAGATCGGCGCGCTCGGCGAGGCCGGCGCCATCGTCATCGCCGAGCCGACCTCGAACTACCCGATCCTCGGCCACAAGGGCGCGCTCTGGCTGAAGGTGGAGACCGAGGGCATCACCTCCCAC
>JAPOPO010000427.1 GCA_026712885.1 Rhodospirillales bacterium
ATGCGATAGATCCGCGCGGAGTTGCGAAGCCGCTTCAGATGCTCGGCCAGGCGGAAGACGGCGGGGCCGCCGGCGGTGTCGTAGCAGCGGATACCCTCGAAGACCGAGGAGCCGAACTGAACGGCGATGGCCAGGATATGGACCGTGGCGTCCTGCCAGCGGACGAACTCCCCGTCGCGCCAGATCCACTCGGTCTCCTTGAATGTCGTGCTCATCGTCTCTCCGGCAGGCTCGAGGGGCGTGCGGGCGGGGATGTTAGTGGAGCAGGGGCCGCGCGGCCATCCTTGTTGCATCCTCTGTCAGTGCCGGTCGCACACCACCGACCTCCGCCGCCGTCGTGCACGGCGCAACATGTTCGCTTTTCGTTCCACATAGTGTCCATTACATATATAGTGACCAGGAGCGGTTCTGGTTCAGCGAGTTCCGGCGCCTTGGGTCCAGCCGGTCAGAGGTTAGCGATGCACAACTGGTACGTTGTCCAGACGCGGCCCCATCAGGAGCAGCGCGCCGAAGTCAATCTGGCGCGCCAGGGGTACCGGGTGTGGCTACCGGTGACGGAGCGCTCCCGCCGCCGGGCAAAGCGCATCGAGACCGGGTACGCACCGCTCTTCCCGCAATACCTGTTCGTGCAACTCGATATCGGGCGCGAGCCGTGGCGCGCCATCAACGGCACCTTCGGGGTGAAGCGGCTTCTCGCCGACGGCCCGCGGCCCCAGCCGCTGCCCGGCGACTTCGTCGCTGCACTGCGGGAGGCGACCGGAACCGACGGGGTGAGCACGCCCGCGCCGCCCGACTTGCAGCCTGGAGATGCCGTTACCATCACCGTTGGTCCCTTCGCGGAGTGCGCGGCGGTCGTCCTGCGGCTTGCGCCGCGCGAGCGGGTCGAGGTGCTGCTGGATGTTCTGGGCGGGCGGGTGCCGGCCCGGCTTCCCATTCGATCGGTGATCGCCACCGCCTGAGCAGGCCGGCAGCACGCCGGGGACGCAAGCCCCCCGCTTATCCCTTGCCCCGGTAGATGCCGATGACCGTGTTCAGCATGGCGAGCGCGTCAACGCGCGGGCGCTGGAAGCTGTTGCGGCCGATGATCGAGCCGCTGCCCCCACCGGCATGGATCGCGCGAACCTCGCCGAAGAGCCCTTCCAGCCCCTTCGCGGCGCCGCCGGAGAAGACCACCAACCTGCGCCCGGCGAAGGCCGCCTGCATGATGTGCGCGATCCGCTTCTCCAGCGTCTCGCCGTTTATGCCTGCGGCGTCGTAGGCCTTGGCGGCGGCCTCCTGCTCCAGATGGGCGGTGGGCGGCTTGACCTTGATGACGTGGGCGCCGGCAAGCGCGGCCATGTGGGCTGCATAGGCCACCACGTCGAGCGCGGTCTCGCCCTCCTTGGAGAGCGACCCGCCACGCGGGTAGGACCAGACCACCACCGCGAGCCCGTGAGCCTTCGCCTCCGCCGCGAGCTCGCGGATCTCCTCGATCATCTCGTACTGCTGATCTGAAGCGGGATAGACAGTGAAGCCGATGGCCGAGCAGCCCAGCCGGAGCGCGTCGCGTACCGAGCCGGTGACCGCCTGATCCCTGGCCGAGCCCAGCGAATTGGCGTTGTTGACCTTGAGGATGGTCGGGATCGCGCCCGCGAAACTTTCAGCGCCCGCCTCGATCATGCCAAGCGGGCTCGCGAACGCGTTCAGGCCTGCGTCGATGGCAAGCTGCCAGTGGTAGTGCGGGTCGTAGGCAGGCGGGTTGGGCGCAAAGCTGCGCGCCGGACCATGCTCGAAGCCCTGATCGACGGGCAGGATGACCATGCGCCCGGTACCGCCGAGGCGACCGTGCATCAGTATGCGAGCGAGATTCGCTTTCGTGCCCGGATTGTCGCTCTCATACCAGGAGAGAATATCTCTGACGCGCCTGGTGATTCGCATGGCCTATCCTGACCGAGGCGCGGCTGGTTTTCCAGAGCTTATGAGCGCCTGACACGCCCTTTCCTGAGATAGGCGGCGCTGTCGCGCTCCGGGTCGGCGGAATGGACGAGATCTAGCGCGCCCCGAGCCGGCCCGGCAGTAATCAGCCGGCCGCTCTGCTCGTCCGCGATGGCCTGGAGCGTCTTGCGCATGACTCCGCGGCCGGCGAACGCCACGTTGGCGAAACCGCGACTCAGCGCCTCGTGAGCAAGCACGGCGCTGCCCCTGCAGTCGATGACCACGTCGTGGTCGGCCTCCGGCACGGCCTCTCCGGCCTGCTCGAAGACTGCGCCGAGAAAGCCAAGCCCCGTGTAGGACGCCGCGCCCGGCGCGGACCAGAGCGTCACCGGGACTCCGGCCACGGCTGCCGCCGTGAGCGCGCCGATGGCCTGGTCGAGATCGTGCACGACGATCGCGGGCCGCCGTACGCTCATGGCTGGTTCACGGTTTGCGGGCGGCTTCGAGCGCCGCCACGCCCGGCAGGGTCCGCCCCTCCAGCCATTCCAGGAAGGCGCCGCCGGCGGTGGAGACGTAGCTGAAGGCATCGAGCACGCCTGCGCCTTGGAACGCCGCGACCGTGTCCCCGCCGCCGGCGACGGAGAGCAGCTTGCCCGTCTCGGTGAGCCGGGCGGCCGCGAGGGCGCAGGTAGCCGTGGCGCGGTCGAAGGGCACGATCTCGAAGGCCCCGAGCGGTCCGTTCCAGACCAGGGTGCGCGACTCTGCTAGCACCGCCTCGATCCGTTTGCAGGTCTCGGGGCCGAGGTCGAGGATCATGCCTTCCGCCGGGACGTCGGCGGTCGGGACCGTCTCGCACTCGGCGCCTTCCCGGAACTCGCGCGTCACCACCACGTCGGCGGGCAGCACGATCTCGCAGCCGGCGCTCTCCGCCTCCCCCATGATGCGGCGTGCGTCTGCCGCGAGATCGGGCTCGTGGAGCGACGCCCCGACGGAAACCCCCTGCGCGTGGAGGAAGGTGTTGGCCATGGCGCCGCCGATGACAAGGCAGTCCACCTTCTCGATCAGGTTGGCGAGGAGCGCGAGCTTGGTGGAGACCTTGGCGCCGCCGACCACGGCGATGACCGGCCGCACGGGCGCCTGCAGTGCCTTGCCGAGTGCTTCCAGCTCCGCCTGCATGAGCAGCCCTGCCGCGTTCGGCAGGCGCTCCGCCACGGCGGTAGTCGACGCATGGGCCCGGTGCGCGGCGGAGAACGCGTCGTTGACGTAAAGATCGGCGAGGCGCGCGAGGGCATCGGCGAAGGCGGGATCGTTCGCTTCCTCGCCTGCGTGGAAGCGCAAGTTCTCCAGCAGCGCCACATCTCCGGGCGAAATCGTGGCCACTGCCGCCTCTGCCTCCGCGCCCACGCAGTGGGGAATGAAGCGCACCGGGTGGCCGCCGAGCGCCTGGGAGAGCGGCTCGGCGAGTGGGCCGAGCGACATGGCCGCCACGGGCTTGCCCTTGGGCCGGCCGAAATGCGAGGCGACGATCACCCTCGCCCCGCGCCTCGCGAGTTCCGCAAGCGTGGGCGCCACCCGGTCGATCCGCGTGGTATCGCCCACCGCGCCTTCGCGCATCGGCACGTTGAGGTCCACCCGCACGAGGACTCGCTTGCCCGCGACTTCGATATCGTCGAGGGACTTGAACGCGGTCATGCCGCGAGCGCCAGGCTGGAGGGTTGCGCGGGGCCCCTCACAGGTTGCCCAGATGGGCCGCGACATCGCCCATCCGGTTCGAAAAGCCCCATTCGTTGTCGTACCAGGAGAGCACGCGGCCGAGCGTGCCGTCGACCACGGCGGTCTGGCCGGCATCGACGATCGAGCTTTCCGGCCGGTGGTTGAAGTCGACCGAGACCAGCGGCTCCTCGCTGTAGGCCAGAACGCCGGCCATGGCGCCGGCAGCGGCGCTCGCCACGGCCTCGTTGATCTCGTCCACGGATGTCGCCCGCTTGGCGACGAAGTTGAGATCGACCATCGAGACGTTGGCCGTCGGCACCCTGACTGCCGTGCCGTCCAGCTTGCCGGCGAGCGCGGGCAGCACGAGGCCCACGGCGCGCGCGGCGCCCGTGGAGGTGGGGATCATCGAGCCCGCCGCGCCGCGGGCGCGCCGCAGGTCCTTGTGCAGGGTATCGAGCACCGGCTGGTCCAGGGTGTAGGCGTGCACCGTGGTCATGAATCCGCTCTCGATCCCGATCGCCTCGTGCAGTACCGACGCGACCGGGGCCAGGCAGTTGGTGGTGCACGACGCGTTGGAGACGATGCGGTGCTCAGGCGTGAGCGCCTGGTGGTTGACGCCATAGACCACGGTAAGGTCGGAATCCGTGCCGGGGGCCGAGATCAGGACCGCGCGGGCGCCGGCCTCCAAGTGCGCCGCGGCCTTCTCGCGCGCCGTGAAGATGCCGGTGCATTCCAGCGCCACGTCGATGCCGAGGTCGGCCCAGGGCAGCCGCGCCGGGTCGCGCTCGCTCAGCACCTTGATCGGTCCCGCGCCGATGTCGATGGACCCGTCCGCCACCTCGATGGTGCCGGGGAAGCGCCCGTGGACCGAATCGTAGCGCAGCAGGTGGGCGTTGGTCTCCACGTCGCCGAGGTCGTTGAGGGCGACGACGGTGAGATCGGTGCGGCCGGACTCGTGGATCGCGCGCAAGATGTTGCGGCCGATCCGCCCGAATCCGTTGATGGCGATGCGAACCGTCATGCTCCCTCCACTGACCGAGATGCCGCGCCTTGCTATCGGCTTGGCCTGCGGCGGTCAACCTGTGCCGCCGTGAGCATGGCCCGCGGCGGACCGGAACGCCCTACAGCCGCTCCCGCGCCGCTGCCACCACGGCGTCGGCCGTGATGCCGAAGTGGGCGTAGAGGTCCTTGGCAGGTGCCGAGCCGCCGAAGCTCCGCATCCCGACGACGGTGCCGCCGGAGCCCACGTAGCGCTCCCAGCCGAGCGGGCTTGCGGCTTCGACCGCAACCCGCAGCACGTCTGCGCCGCCAAGCACGCTCTCGCGATAGGTGGGCTCCTGCTGATCGAACAGCTCCCAGCAGGGGAGCGACACCAGCCGCGTCGGCACGCCGTCCGCTTCCAGCACCTGCCGCGCCTCGTCGGCAATTGCGCATTCCGAACCCGTCGCGAGCAGGACAACGCGCGGCGTCCCCGACGACGCCTCGCGCAGCACGTAGCCGCCGCGCGCGCAAGCGTTCTCGGAGCCATTCTCGCCATCCCGCAGATAAGGCACGCCCTGCCGAGTCAGCGCCAGCACCGACGGGCGCTCGGCGTTGGCCAGGGCGAGTTCCCAGCATTCCGCCGTCTCGATGGCATCGGCAGGCCGGAAGAGAAGCAGGTTGGGCATGGCCCGCAGGCTGGCCAAGTGCTCGATCGGCTGATGGGTCGGGCCGTCTTCCCCGAGGCCGATGGAATCGTGGGTCATCACATAGATGACGCGGAGCTCCATGAGCGCGGACAGCCGGATCGCCGGCCGGCAATAGTCGGTGAAGGTGAGGAAGGTGCCGCCGAAAGGGATGACGCCGCCGTGGAGCGCCATGCCGTTCATCACCGCGCCCATGGCATGCTCGCGCACACCGTAATAGAGGTAGCGGCCGCCGTAGTCGCCGGGCGCGATCGGCGCGAGCTCGTCGCTCTTCGTGCCGTTGGAGCCCGTGAGGTCGGCCGAGCCGCCGACGAGAGAAGGCAAGGCGTCCGCGATGGCGCCGATGACACGCTTGTTGGCGACCCTGGTGGCGATGGTGGGGCGCTCGTCGGCAAGCGTGGCCCTCAGGCCCGCGAGAGCCTCCGCGAGTGCCGCCGGCAGCGCTCCTGCGGCCGCACCGTCGAATTCGGCCCGGCGATCCTCGTCGAGGGCGGCGCGGCGCGTCTCCCACGCCTCACGCGCTTCCCTGCCTCGTGCGCCGGCGGCGCGCCAGGCGTCGAGGATCGCGTCGGGTACCGTGAAGGGCGCGTGCGGCCAATCCAACGCCTCGCGGGTGCCCACGATCTCGTCAGGCCCGAGCGGCGCGCCGTGGCTCGCGGCGGTGCCGGCCTTCGTTGGCGCGCCGTAGCCGATCACCGTGCGGCATTCGATCATCGAAGGCCGAGCCTCGGCCTTGGCGGCAGCGATCGCCACTGCCACCGCGTCGGGGTCGTGGCCATCGACGCGTTGTGTGTGCCAGCCGGCGGACTCGAACCTGGTCCTCGCGTCGTCCGAGTAGGAGAGGCTGGTGGGACCGTCGATGGAGATGTCGTTCGAATCGTAGAGCACGATCAGGCGGTCCAGCCGCAGATGGCCCGCGAGCGAGATCGCCTCCTGGCTGATGCCCTCCATCAGGCAGCCGTCGCCGCAGACGACATATGTGTGATGGTCCACAAGGTCCGCGCCGAAGCGGGCAGCCATGCTGCGCTCCGCCAGGGCCATGCCGACCGCATTGGCGAGGCCTTGGCCGAGCGGGCCGGTCGTGGTCTCGATCCCGGCGGCGAGGCCGTACTCCGGATGGCCGGCGGTGCGGCTGCCGAGCTGGCGGAAGTTGCGGATCTCGTCGATGTCGATGTCCGGATAGCCGGTGAGATAGAGCAGCGAATAGAGCAGCATCGAGCCGTGACCGTTTGAGAGCACGAAGCGGTCCCGGTCGGGCCAGTCGGGGTGCGCCGGATCGAACTTGAGGAAGCGGCCGAAGAGCACGGTCGCGACATCGGCAAGGCCTAACGGCATGCCGGGATGGCCGGAGCGGGCCTGCTCCACCGCATCCATCGAGAGGGCGCGGATGGCGTTTGCCATGTCCGCGTGATCGACGCGCGCTGCGCGCCCTTCAACCGTTGTGGAAGGCATGGGCCCTCGCCTTGTGCCGCGCCGTCGCGCCGAAAAGTGGGCGCAACATGCCCCCCGCCGGGGTGAGCGTCAACCGCGCGGTCGCGCGGATCAGAACGAGGAGTTGGGCGTCTTCAGGAAGGCGATTTCTTCCGCCGTGGAAGGGCGCGAGAGCGCCTCGTTGCGGTGCGGATAGTGCCCGAAGCGATCGATGATCGCCTTGTGCTGCAGCTCGTATTTCAGGCTCTCGGGATCGTCGAGGGATTCGAAGAGGGTGACGGCGATTTCGTGGATGCGGGGCGATTCGCTGTGCTCGTAGGGCATGTAAAAGAACTTGCGGCGCTCTAACGGGATCGCCCGGTCGGCACCGGTGCGCACCGCCTCCTGCGCCAGCGCGAGCGCCATGCCGTCGCAGGCAAAGGCGCGCGGGTCCTCGCGGTAGAGGTTTCGGGAGAATTGGTCGAGCACGATGATCTCGGCGAGGCGGCCCTCCGGCGCGTCGCGCCAGTCGTGCAGCTCACCCAGGGCGGCGCTGGCGTGAAGGGCGCCGAACTCGGTGCGGATCGCCTTGTCGAAGGCGGGGTCCTTGGCCCACCACTGATCGGGGCCGTTGCGTTCGAACCAGAACGAGAGGACTTGTTCGATCATCTATCTCTTACTCCAGGCTGCCGGCGATCAGCGCTCGTGCCTGCTCGAGCTGTGCCGGTGTATCGACGCCGAGCGGGACCGTGTCCACGAACGCGACCTCGATGCGCATTCCGTCCTCGAGCGCGCGGAGCTGCTCAAGGCGCTCGCGGCGTTCGAGCGGGCTCGGCGAGAGCGCGACAAAGCGGGCAAGCGCCTCGCGCCGGTATGCATAGAGGCCGATATGGTGCCAGAGCGGCCCGTCGCCCGAGGGCGCGGTCGCACGGGTGAAGTAGAGGGCCCGGCCGTGGGCGTTGCCCGGCCGATGCGAGACCACGGCCTTGACCACGCTGGGGTCGTCGCGCTCCGCCGGTTCGACGATCTCGGCCACGAGCGTGCCGATATCGACCGCAGGGTCCCCCAGCAGCGCCAGCGCTTGCGCCGGCAACTTGGGGTCGATGGTGGGCTGGTCTCCCTGCAGGTTTACCACCGCATCGTGCGCGCCCGCCGGATCGATTCTCTCTAGTGCCTCGTAGATGCGATCGGACCCCGAGGCGTGATCGGGGCGCGTGAGCACCGCGCGCCCGCCGGCGCTCTCGATCGCCTCCGCAATGGCGGGCTCGGCACAGGCGACGACCACGGGGCCGATTCCCGCAGCCTCGGCCCGTTCCAGAACGTGCACGATCATTGGCCGGCCGGCGATGTCGGCAAGCGGCTTGCCGGGAAGTCGCGTCGAAGCCATGCGCGCCGGGATCAGCACGATGGGGTTCCTGGGTGGCGGACGAGTGGCGGCCGCGGCGCTCATCGGCCTCCCCTCACCCGCACATTCGCCTGCCTTTGCAGCTTCATTCGTAAGCGAGATAAGGCGCCGAGCGGCTCTTGTCGAGGACGACGGTCGAAGGGCTGGAGGATGGTTGGACATGGCCGGTTGAAGCGGCTAATCTCCCGCCCCGTCGGTTTCCGACGACCCGGTTGCATCCACGCCAGCGGTCGGCATGAACACCTACGAGCTGAACAAGATCTTCGGCGCGGTTCTCTTCGCGGGCCTGACCGCGATGACCGCGTGGCTCATCTCGCTCGCGGCCTTCGGCAACCTGGAGCATGGCCACCACGAGCGGGTGATCCACTACCAGGTCGCCGGCCTGGAGCAGGACGACGCCATGCACGACGAGGCGGCGGCCGAAGAGCCCGAACCGGCGATGTCCCTGGCCGAGCTGCTGGCCGAGGCCGATCCCGCCAAGGGCCAGAAGGTGTTCAAGAAGTGCGCCGCCTGCCACACCGTGGACGACGGCGGCAAGAACAAGGTCGGCCCCAATCTCTGGAACATCGTCAATCGGCCGATCGCGAGCCACGAGGGCTTCAACTACTCCGACGCCATGGCGGAGCTGGAGGGCGCCTGGGACTTCGAGCGCCTGAGCGCATTCATCGCCGACCCCAAGGGCAACGTGCCGGGCACGAAGATGGCCTTCAAGGGAGTCTCCAAGGAGGGCGATCGCGGCATTGTGCTCGCCTATCTCCGCTCCCTCAGCGCCGAACCGGCAGAGCTGCCCACGGAATAGGCCGCGCGGCGGGCCGCAGTCGCAGTCTGTCGCGCACCCGCTACTAGAGCGTTATCCGACCACACCGGATCACCTCGACCCAAACGACACCCACCTCCCCCTGTCCCTCCTTGTTCGTTTCCCTCAGTCGCCGGGCGCGAACTCCGTTCGCTTGGCTCCGCGCCTTGCGGCGCGCGGCGCGGTCGCGCCGTCCGGGCCGCTGCGCAGCCCGGTCCCTAACATGGTCGGACTCCTCGTCGGTTGCGGCGCGCGGCCCGGGAGGGCGGAGGGGAGACGAAGAATGCGCTACCCGTTCTCCCTCTCCGCCCCCGAGCCAAGCGAGCGGAGCGAGCACCCGGCGACCGAGGGATACGAAAGGGTTGGCGGAGAGGGCCGGGGTGAGGTGGGGGTTTTCCGGATGCACGCAGCCGACCCTTCACGCAGTCTGAATCAGGCGGTAGCGGTCTGCCTCCAGCACGAGGCAAGTCAGCACGTTTGTCGTGAAGGCGCCCGTGTCGATGCCGATGCGGTTGGGGCAGACCTGCGCCTCGTTCGCGATCGTGTGGCCGTGCACCACGACACGGCCGTGGTCGGAGGAAGAGTGCAGGAAGGCGTCGCGAATCCAGTAGAAATCATCGGTCGATTGCTCGGCCAGCGGAACGCCCGGCCGGATGCCGGCATGGACGAACAGATAGCCGCCGATCTCGCGACAGGGTTCGAGGCCGCGCAGAAAGGCGCGGTGCGCTGCGGGCAGTGCCGCCGCGAGGTCCGCCTGCAGCACGCGAAGGCGCATCGGGTCGTCCTCGCCAAGCGCCGCGCGCACGCCGTAGCTCGCGAGCGTCTGCACCCCGCCGCAGTAGAGCCAGCTGGGTCCGACCGCAATATCGCCGCCCAGGAAATCCTCGAACCACTGCTCGTGATTGCCGCGCAGGTGCACGCGCTCGAAATCGGGCAACGGCCGCTGGCACAGCCAGTCGATGACGCCGAACGAGTCCGGGCCCCGGTCCACGTAGTCGCCGACGAACACCAGGGTCGGGCGCGCGGGCGGCAAGAGGCGCTGCTCCTCCTCAATCGCGGTGATCAGCATCCGCAACAGGTCGAGCCGGCCGTGGATATCGCCAATGGCGTAGACGCGCTCGCCCTCGGGCGCATGCGCCGGCGCGGCGCTCCATTCCGAGTGCCGGATCGTGGGCTCCCGCTGCCGCAAGAAGAGGCGCATGGCTACAGCGCCCGGTTAGCTGTCATGGTCACGCCTAAAGCCATCCCCGGTCCCGATAGTAGCGTGCGGCGCCAGGATGAAGCGGCGCGGTCAGACCGTCCAGCATCGACGACGGGTCGAGACCGCGAAGCGCCGTATGGGCCTCGCGGAGCGAGCCGAGATTCTCGAACACGGTCCTCACCACGTCGTGAACGAGATTTTCGGCAACGTTGGCGCTGGTCACGAGCAGCACTGGCTCAGGCGCGAGCATCAGAACGCTCCGCAAGTTCGCCGCAGGACTACCCTCCCACGCGCCTGACCCGATGACGGCCTCGCGCGCGCGGTCCGATCGCGCCAAGCCGAATTCCATCAGGCCGATTTCGACCGCGCGGATCTTGAAGACCGTCCCCGGCGCCGACCGGGCGAGGCAACCGTACTCATCGCCCAAGTGCTCGTTCACCAGGCGGCAAATGTGGGACGCCGCCTGGGTGTGGAGGTCTCCTTCCGCGCCGCCGCCGATCAGGATGGTCTGCGTTGCGTTGGCGTGGGACGCCACGCCCGCGAACAGCACCGCTGTGGCGGCCATCCCAAGCACCGCACGGCGTGGCAGCACGATCAGTTCCCTGCTCGCGAGCCTCTGACGGTCTCGCGGGGTCTACTTGACGAGACGGGAGACAGCTTTGAACTCCGCGGTGCCCGCGACCTCCAGCCATTCGAACAGCGCCATCTCGGTGGTCACGCGGGAGATCCCCAACGCCCCGAACCGCGCCAACGCGGCCTCCTTGCTGGCTGTCGCGCGCGAGCCGCAGGCATCGGCCACGATGTGAACGGTGTAGCCCTGCGCGCCGAGGTCGGCGGCGGTCTGCATCACGCAGACATGGCTCTCGACGCCACAGATCACGATGTGATCGCGCCCTGCGGCCCTGAACCCATCGAGGCGGGCTGCGAAATCGTGATTGCGCGCGGCGCTGAAGGTCATCTTCTCGACCACCGCCGCGTCGTTGGGGAGCCGGCCGGCGATGGCATCGACGGTGGAGCCGAGACCCTTGGGGTACTGCTCGGTCACGACCACTGGAACCTCGAGCTGCCGCGACGCCTCGATCATGATGCCGGCGGCGCGGGTCACCGCGTCGCTCCCTTCGATCACTGGCATCAACCGCTCCTGCATATCAATGACGACGAGGGCTGAACGCTCGCGTTGCAGCAGGTCGGCGCTAAGCTGCCGTGTCATTGCGCGCAATCCCATCGCTTGTTTCGGGCCCGGAACGGTGGCGCATGCGGCCGATAGCCGCAAGTCCGAGCAGTCTGTGGGGTGCTAGCGCGCCGCCTGTTCGCGGTGATAGGTTCCGCGCACAGGAAGAGGAATGTAGGCCGTGTCGAAAGGACACCGCAGAGGGATGCGAAGCAGAGACGCCGCTTGGGCGCTGCTTGCGATGGCAGCGCTTCTCTTCGGTGCGGCTGGTCAGCTCGCGGCGGCCGAGCGGCTCGGCACCTACACCACGGACAAGCAGCGCTTCCATCTGGTCAAGGTGACGGACGGGCTCGAGCACCCCTGGGGCCTCACCTTCCTGCCCGACGGGCGGATGCTGGTGACCGAGCGTCCCGGCAGGCTCCGCATCGTCGCCGACGGCTGGCTCGTGCCCGAGCCGGTCGCTGGCGTGCCCGAGGTGTGGGACGACGGCCAGGGCGGGCTGCTCGACGTGGCGTTGCATCCCGGGTTCGCCGAGAACGGCCTGGTCTACCTCTCCTACTCAAGCCCCGACGACGACGATGACGCCGCCACCGCGGTCGCCCGCGGCCGGCTCGTCGGCGACCGCCTGGAAGATGTGGAGGAGATCTACGTCGCCCTGCCGCGCGACGACAACGGCCGCCACTTCGGCTCGCGCCTGGTCTTCGCCGATGGTTACCTCTTCGTCACTGCCGGCGATCGGGGCGATTCCGACCGCGCCCAGGAGCTGGACGACCCGGCGGGCAGCATCATCCGCCTGCACGACGACGGGCGCGTGCCCGAGGACAACCCCTTCGTCGGGACCGCCGGCGCGCGGCCCGAGCTCTACTCCGTCGGCCACCGCAATCCCCAGGGCATGACCCTGGAGGCGGCAACAGAGCGGATCTACGCCATCGAGCACGGGCCCAAGGGCGGAGACGAGCTGAACCTGATCGAGCCGGGGGTGAATTACGGCTGGCCGGTGATCACCCACGGCAAGAGCTACATGGGCTTCAAGATCGGCGAAGGCACCCGTAAGGAGGGCATGGCCCAGCCGGTGCATTACTGGGTGCCGTCCATCTCGCCGTCGGGGCTGATGATCTACGACGCGGACCGCTTCCCCGCCTGGCAGGGGAGCTTCTTCGCCGGCGCGCTCTCGGGCGAGCTTCTGGTGCGCCTGGAGGTCGCGGGTGGCAGGGTCGTGGTGGAGGAGCGCATGCTCGAAGACCTTGAA
>JAPOPO010000367.1 GCA_026712885.1 Rhodospirillales bacterium
CATGACCCTCGAATCCATCGCGCCAGTGAGCGACAATGTTCCCGTCAAGCTGCCACCCGTGGCAGCCTGACCATCCCGGCCCAAAACGCCGGAAGCCGCGTAGAGCGCAACGCTCCTACACCACTCCGCGGGACACGATCGCCGCGATCGACGAAAGCGGCCGCGAACCTCCCAGGCGAGACGGGTTCGCTCGGTCCTTTGCCTTGAGCCGGGACGGGGCTTCCCGCAGGATGGCGGCGCCCTGCCTGGGCGGGGGAGGATGGGATGACGGCGCTATCATGGGGCGTTCTCGGTGCCTCCTATTTCGCTATCGAGCACATGATTCCGGCGCTTCAGCAGACTGCCGGTGTCCGCGTCCACGGCATCGCGAGCCGCGAGCCGGCCAAGGCGGAGGCGGTGGCGGAGCGATTCGGCCTGGACCGGGCTTATGGCGACTACGAGGCCCTGCTCGCCGATCCCGCGATCGACCTGGTCTACAACCCGCTGCCCAACCACCTTCACGTGCCGTGGACAGTGAAAGCGGCGCGGGCCGGCAAGCACGTGCTGTGCGAGAAGCCGATCGCGCTCGACGCGGCCGAGGCGTCGCAGCTCATCGCGGTGCGCGACGAAACCGGCGTGCAGATTCAGGAGGCCTACGTCGTGACTCATCATCCGCAATGGCAGCGGGTGAGAGAGCTCGTGCGCGCGGGCCGCATCGGCCACGTGCGGGCGATCCAGGGTTGGGTGAGCTATTGGCTGGATGATCCCGAGAATATCCGCAACAAGCGGGAGATGGGCGGTGGCGGGCTGCTCGACATCGGCGTTTACCCGCTGTTGACTGCGCGCTACGTCTTCGAGGCCGACCCGATCCGTGCCTTCGCCGCGATCGAGCGGCATCCGGAATGGGGGACGGATGTGCTGGCCAGCGCGGTGCTGCAGTTCCCGCATGGCATCCTGAGCTTCACCTGCGGCACGCTCTCCGCGGTCCATCAGCACATGGCGATCCAGGGCACCGAGGGGCGGATCGAATTGCCCGACCCCTTTGCCCAGTCGCCGACCCGCGAGGCCAGCATCTCGATCCTCGGACCGCGCCAGATCTGGGAGCCGCTCAATGAGGAGGTCGAGACCCTGGAGCGGGTCAACCAGTACGTGCCGCAGGCCGAGGCGTTCTGCGCAGCGGTGCGGGGCGAGGCGCCGCCGGCCTTTCCGCTGGAAGAGTCGGTCAAGATGATGCGGGCGCTGGACGCGCTGGCACGCTCGGGCGAGAGCGGCCGGTGGGAGGAGGTCGGCGCCTGAGCGCCGGGTGTTGCGGGCTGCGGTCGCTGCCTCCGGCAGCGCGAGGATGCAGTCGCTGCTATAACGGGCCGGGTCGCACCGGGGCAGGGAAGGGAATATGACGACGGCACCGAGCGAGGCGTTCAAGCTCTATGGCACCGAGCAGGAGGCGCCGGACGCGCGGACCATCACCGCCGGGGCGCTCACCGCCGAGTTCGAGGCCGGCAAGCTGCGCTGGATCCGCTACGGGGGCACCGAGGCGCTGCGGGGTCTCGCCTTCGTCGTGCGGGGCGGCGGCTGGGAGACCTACGCTCCGGAGATCGCCAACCTGGAGATCGAGGAGGCGGACGGCGGCTTCCGCGTGGG
Organism: Rhodospirillales bacterium; assembly: GCA_026712885.1. Lineage (GTDB taxonomy): Bacteria > Pseudomonadota > Alphaproteobacteria > UBA828 > UBA828 > WTGU01. The sequence continues at coordinate 1,621 of JAPOPO010000367.1, forward strand.
CTACGACGGGCGCATCGACTCCCCCGACGGCGTGCTCAGCTTCCGCGCCGACATCGTGGCGGAAAACGACCGGAGCCTGGTCTTCACGGTCGAATTCACGCCCGAGACCGAGTTCAGGACCGGCCGGACCGGCTTCGTCGTGCTGCATCCGGTGGAGGGCGTGGCGGGCGAGGCCTGCACCATCACTCACAGCGACGGCGTGGTGGACGAGACCGCGTTCCCCGGCCTGATCATGCCGCTGCAGCCCTTCTACGACATCGCCGCCATGCGCCACCGGGTCTCGCCGGGAGTCTGGCTCCCCTGCCGATTCGAGGGCGCCGACCCGTGGGAGACCGAGGATCAGCGCAACTGGACCGATGCCTCCTACAAGACCTACTACCGCCCGCTCGCGCTGCCCTTTCCCTACACGCTGGCGGCCGGCGAGCGGCTGCGGCAGGGCGCGACGCTCAGCATCGAGGGGGGCTCTGCGGACGTTGCGACGGGGGCCGACGATGACGGCGCGGTCGAGATCGCCCTCGGCGGCGCGACCGGGACGCAGATGCCGGAGATCGGGCTCGGCGTCGGCAACTTCGAGCGGGACCACCTCGACCACGGACTCGACCTGCTCAAGGCGCTCGGGCCCGGACACCTCGTCTGCGAATGCGACCCGCGCGACTCACACGCGGCAGAGGCGCTCACCGTCGGCCGGGGCCTGGCCGAGGCCCTCGATGCCGAGGTCGTGCTGGAGATCACGGTGCCCTGCGAGCGGCCGGTGGCGGACGAGCTGGCGCAGGCGGCAGAGATCGTGGGCCGCGCCGGGCTTGCGCCTGCCGCCATCGTGCCGGAGCAGGCGCGCCTCCTGAAGTTCACCCTGGAGAAGATCGCGGCCCTCGGCATCCCCGACTTCGACGAGGTCTACGGCGCCGCGCGCGCAGCGTTCCCCGGTGTGCGCCTGGGCGGCGGCGTCTTCAGCAGCTTCACCGAGCTCAACCGTAATTGCGCGACGTCCGAGCTGTTCGACTTCCTGACCCACGCCACCTGCGCCGTGGTGCACGAGCCGGACGACCTCTCGGTGATCGAGACGTTGCAGACGCTGCCCGACATCGTCGCCTCGGCCAAAGCGTGGGCCGGCGGCAAGCCCTACCGCATCGCGCCGAGCGCCATCGGCATGCGCTTCAACCCCTACGGGCCGGACGTTCACCACAACAGCGACAACGGGCGCTACTCCTTCAACCGCCAGGACCCGCGCCATCGCTCCCTGCTCGGCGCAGCCTTCACGCTCGGCTATGCCGCGCGGGTGGCGCCGCTCGGCCTGGAGGCGCTGGCGCTCGGCCAGCCTTCCGGCGCGCTCGGCATGGTCTATCGCAGGACCGAGCATCCGCAGCCCTGGTTCGACGATCTCGACGGGCCGGCGGTGATGCCGCTCTATCACATTGTCTCGGCGCTCGCGGCGGCGAAGGGGGCGGCGGTCCGCGCGGTGACCAGCGGCGACGCGACGCGCGTGCTGGGCCTCGCTTACGAGAGCGGGGGCGGCACCCTGCTCTGGCTCGCCAACCTCACGCCGGCGCCCCAGATGGTGAGCGTCTCGGGCCTCTCGGGTGGCACGGCTACCATCGGCCGGCTGGACTCGAGCAACTTCGTGGACGCGGTGACCGACCCCGCGGGCTTCGCCGCAAGCCCGGGCCGGCCGGGCGACCCCGGCCGCCTCGAATTGGCGCCCTTCGCGGTCGCGCGTATCGAGATCGACGCTTAGCCGACAGAGCATTCACAAGGATCGAGACGGACAGGAGACCATGACAGAATTCGCCCTCAAGGAGATGTCCCGCCACGGCCGGCTCAAGGTCGGTACCTTCGTGGTCGAGTTCAGCACGCCGGGGATCGGTCAGATCCTGAAGGCCGCCGGCTGCGAGTACGTGCTGCTCGACATGGAGCATTCGGGCTTCGGCTTCGACACGCTGAAGCAGATGCTGCGCTACATGCAGGCGGGCGACATGCCGGCGATCGTGCGCGTGCCATCGCGCGAGTACCACCACGCGGCGCGCGCCATGGATATGGGGGCCGAGGGCATCATGCTGCCCATGGTGGGCTCGGCGAAGGTCGCGCGCGAGCTGCTGAGCTACGTGAAATACGCGCCCGATGGCGAGCGCGGCGTGGCGCTGCAGATCGCCCACGACCGCTACGCGCCGGGGGACACGAAGGGTAAGCTGCGCGACGCCAACCAGCGTTGCACCTTCGTCGCCCTGATCGAGACCGCCGAGGGCATCGAGAACGTCGACGACATCGCGGCGATCGAGGATGTCGATGTGCTCTGGATCGGGCACTTCGACCTCTCGGTCTCCATGGGCATCGCGGGCCAGTTCGACCATCCCGACTTCAAGGCCGCCGTGGCGCGGGTGGTGCAGGCCGCAAAAAAGAACAACAAGTCGCTGGGCCGCCTGGTCCCGAACGTCGAGACAGGGGTGGCGCTCTTCAACGAAGGGTTCGACTTTATCTGCTATTCGGGCGATGTCTGGCTGCTGCAGCAGTCCATGCGCGAGGGCGCCGAGGGCCTGCGCGCCCAGTGCAAGCGCGGCCGACGGCGATCCAAGAGATAAGGGAGATCAACAGGTTATGGCCGACAAATTCAGAATCGC
>JAPOPO010000497.1 GCA_026712885.1 Rhodospirillales bacterium
CCGGCCGGACCTGGTGGGCGACGAGATCGCCGCCGAGCTCTCCGCCCTGCAGGACCGGCTGCCGCCCTTCGAGGCCAAGGCCGCGCGCGCCATCGTGGAATCCGAGTTCGGCGTGCCCCTGGAGTCACTCTTCAAGGAGTTTACCGACGAGCCCGTGGCGGCGGCCTCCATCGCGCAGGTTCATTATGCGGTCACGGCGACCGGCGAGCCGGTCGCGGTCAAGATTCTCCGGCCCGGTGTCGAGCGTGCCCTCGAGCGCGACCTAGAGCTGTTCTACTGGCTTGCGGAGCTCGCCGAGCGGGCGCTGCCCTCATGGCGCAGGCTGCGGCCGGTGGAGGTCATCCGCACCTTTGCCCAGAGCGTGATGATCGAGATGGACCTCCGCTTCGAGGCCGCTGCCGCCTCCGAGCTGCGCCAGAACTTCGCCGAGGATCCCGGCTTCCTGGTGCCGGCGGTCGATTGGCAGCGCACCAGCCGCCGGGTGCTCACGCTGGAGCGCGTCGAAGGCATCCCGATCGACGAGCGCGAGGCCCTGGTGGAGGCCGGCCACGACCCCCACGAAGTGTTGGGCAAGGCGGCCGAGGCCTTCTTCAACCAGGTCTTTCGGGACGGCTTCTTCCACGCCGACCTGCATCCCGGCAACCTGCTGGTGGATGCCGACGGCAACGTCGTCGCCGTCGATTTCGGGATCATGGGGCGGCTCGACAACCAGACCCGGCGCTATCTCGCCGAGATGCTCCTGGGCTTCCTGATCGGCGACTACGAGCGCGTCGCCGAGGTGCATCTGGAGGCCGGCTACGTGCCGCGGCGAACCTCGAAGGCGGCGTTCGTGCAGGCGCTGCGGTCCATCGGCGAGCCGATCCTGGGCCGGCCGCTCAACGAGATTTCCATCGCACAGCTGCTCGGCCAGCTCTTCCAGATCACCGAGGCCTTCGAGATGGAGACCCAGCCGCAGCTCCTGCTGCTGCAGAAGACGATGCTCATGGCCGAGGGGCTGACCCGCCGGCTTACGCCTGACCAGAACATGTGGGTCTTCACCCAGCCGCTGATCGAGCGCTGGGCGCGGGAGCACCTCGGCGTCCAGGCGCGCGTGCGCGACATGGCGGAGGAGTTTCTGCAAGCGGCAGGCCGCCTGCCGCGCCTGGCTGCGCGTGCCGAGCGGGTACTGGACGGGCTGGAGGCGGGGGTCTCGCTCTCGCCCGACACGCTGGAGACGATGGGCGGACGCCGGCGCGGCGCCAGCACGCTGCCAATTCTGCTCGGCGTGATCGCCGCGTTGCTCGCAGGTCTGCTAGCGGTACAGCTCATGTAAGGGGGAGCGCGCCGGCCTTGACACGGGCGGCGGGGCGAGGAGAGTGCGGAGCCATGGACGCGGACGCGATCAAGCGCGAAACCGAGCTGGTGCGGGCCGACTGGGCCGGGCGCGGGCGCCACTGGGACCGGCGGGCGGACGAGATCGCCGAGCAGGCGGCCCGCATGAACGCCCCGCTCATCGAGGCCGCGGACATCGCACAGGGCCAGCAGGTCTGCGACATCGCCACAGGCGCAGGCGAGCCTGCGCTCAGTGTCGCCGCCCTGGTGGGCGCGGAAGGCCGCGTCTTCGCCACCGACCTTTGCCCCGAGATGATGCTGGGCGCCCGGCGCCGGGCCGCCGCCCAGGGGCTTCGCAACATCACCTTCAGGACTGCCGACATGCTGGCGCTCCCCGATGCGGATTCAGTGTTCGACCGGGTGATCTGCCGCTTTGGCCTGATGTTCTGCCCGAATCCTGCGGGCGCCGCCGCCGAGGCCAGGCGCGTGCTGAAGCCCGGCGGGCGGGTGGCCTATCTGGTCTGGGGCCCGCGCGAGGAGACGACCATGTTCGTCGTCTTCGTCGCTGCCGCCGAGGCCGTGCTGGGCCCGCTCGATACGGTGGACGACATCGACCTCGCCCGGCCGTTCTCGCTCGGCGCTCCCGGCGCGCTCGCCCAAGCGCTCACCGACGGCGGCCTGAGCGAGATCGAGGAGCGCGAGGTCCGCTTCGCGCCTCGGGTTCCGGCAGAGGCGCCCTTCTGGCAGGCCCAATTCGACATGACCTTCGGCCGGGCGCTGGATGGCGCAGGCGAGGCCAAGGGCCGCGAACTCAGGGAGGCCGTCGCGGCGGGCTTCGAACGCTTGAGAGACGGGGACGAAGTCCCGATGGATGTTCATGTGCGGATCGGCACAGGCGTGAGGCCGGCACACTGAACCCCTGCCGCAGCCGCCACCGGCATGCCTCACAAATTCAAATGGTAAAACAGCTCGTTACGCGAGACTTGGGCCGTTCCGAGAAATTTGAACTTCAGACTTACCCGGAGTGTGCGTGCTCGCCTTCCAGCCGCGCGATCTCGTCCTTGAGCCGGAGTTTCTGGCGCTTGAGCCCCTGTATGGCAAGAGTATCGCCGCGGCCCGCGAGTGCGTCGATTTCCGCGTTGAGCGACTGATGTTCGGCGCGCAACGCCTCCAGGCGCTGCGCAATCGAGTCCTGATCGGTCATTCGTCCTCCTTCTCCATTCCGGCGTCGCTGCGTTGCACGGGCTGTCGCCCCGCGCCCATCCGATATAGGGCCTCTCGGCGGGGACGGAAAGGCGCTTGAGTGCGCCTGCCCTCAGATGGTCTCGAAATAGCGCTCGTACTCCCAGGCGCTGACCTGGCTCTTCTGCCAAGTGCGCCAGAGGTCGAGCTCGGTCCGGCGCGACAGCGTGTAGTGATCGACGAAGCGATCGCTGAAGCTGCGGCGCAGGAAGGCTGAGCCCTCGAAGACATCCACCGCGTCCTCCAACGTGGCTGGCAGCTTCGTGTAGCTCTCGTTGAGTGCCGCGTTGCCGGTACAGGGCGGCGGCGGCGCGAGGCCCTGCTCTATACCGTCGAGCCCGGCGGCCAGCATGCCGCCGATGGCGAGATAGGCGTTGGAATCCGCGCCCGGCAGCCGGTTTTCGAAGCGGGCGCCGTGCGGCACCGGCCGAGTGATCAGCCGCATCGCTGCACTCCGATTGTCGTCGCCCCAGGATGCGTTCTCGGGCACCCAGTGCTGCCAGTCCCGGCGTCGGAACGAGTTGATGTTGGGCATGCAGAGCGCGACCAGCGCCGGCAGATGGTCCAGCTGGCCGGCGGCATACTGCTTCGCGATCTCGCTCGCACCGGCGCCGTCCCAGAAGACGTTCTCCCCGTCCCGCCAGAGGCTCTGGTGGATGTGCCCGCCGCAGCCCGGCAGGGAAGCATCGAGCTTCGCCATGAAGGTCGCGATCATGCCGCGCTCGGCGCAGAGCTCCTTGAGATAGGTCTTGGCGCGCATGGCGCCGTCGGCGGCCGCGAGCGCAGGAGCATGGGCCAGCGCAAACTCGATGGCGCCGTAGCCGAGCTCCGTGTGCATCGAAACCACCGGCGTCCCCACCTCCTCCATGCGCTGCATGAAGGTCTCGAACACGGCGCGGAGCGCAGGCAGGCGCACCAGGCTGTAGGCGTTTTGTCCGCGCGAGACAGGCGTGAGCGTCGCGGGCGAAAACGTCGAGGCGTTTTCCTCCACGTAGTAGATGAAGACCTCGTACTCGAGCGCGAAGCGCGGCTCGAAACCCATGGCTGCAGCCTTGTCCGCAGCACACCGGAGCATCGTGCGCGGGCATTCCGGTGTCATGGTGCCGTCGGCTTCGTGGATATCGAGCACCGCTGCCACCGTGTCCGGCCGCCAGGGCAGGCGGCAGACGGTGGCGGGATCCGGTTTCCCGTAAACGTCGGCGAAGCCGTTGTCGTAGGACGAGAACGGCGAGAGATAGACATCGTCCGCCGTGGTCAACCCGTAGATGATGTTCGACCAGCCGATCTCGCTGGAGAGCCCCTTGTCGAGCGCGAGCAGCTTGCCGCGCATCCCGCCGTCGAGCTCCGGAGTCTCGACCTGGACGAAGCGGACACCTTCGGCGCGCATCTGCTCGCGCACCGCCGCCAATTCCTCGTTCGTCGTCGCGCTCATTGCGTTGTCCCCACGCCGGTCGCCGCCGGCTTGTCATAGCCCACGCTGGCATAGGCCTCCACCGGCACGAGTGCAGGATCCTTGTAGACCGACCAGCGGCACACCCCGCCTTGCCGCGCTTCGGGCCAGGTCGGCGGATCGATCACCCGCGTCGGATAGCCGAAGCGCCCGATCGGCATGCGCTGGTTCAACTGGCAGCAGTGGACGCAGTAGACGCAGACGCCTTTCTTGCCCCAGGCCCAGTCGTGGGCCTCAGTGGTCACGGCGAAGCCGTAAGGGGGTTCCATGCGGGGACCCTTCGGGTCCTCGTCGCGGTAGGTGCGCCCGCCGGAGCCGCAGGGGTCGAAGCTCAGCACCCAGCGGTCGTCCTCCTCGACGATTTCGATGGCGCCCATCCGCCCCCGCCCGCTCAGATGGCCGCGCAGGGAGAGCGCGGCGATCAGGATCAGCCGGTGCATCGAGCGGGGCCACGGGTGCGTGGCGGTGTCGTAGACGTCGTAGGTCTCGTACATCGGCGCCATCAGCTCGTCCCAGAGCGGACCGATGCGGCTCTCGCCGAGATGGCGGACCACGAGATCGAGCATTCCGTAGACCAGATCGCAGCCCCGGTCGTGGGTCTCGAGCCAAAGCGCGCGGGCGCGCTCCAGGCTCTCGCGGGCCGCGGCCGCATCGCCGGCGCCGCAGGCCGCCTCGACCTCGTCGATCGCGGTGTTGTAGGCGGCCCAGCCCGCGTGAATGTCGAAAGGCTCGCCGGCCTCGCCCGCCAGCAGCGCCTGCAGCCGGGCCTCGCCTGCCGCGATCGCGCTCTCATCGACGCCTTCGGCGCCCAGGTATTCCCTGATCTGGTCGGCCCAAAGCGCATAGAGCTCGTAGCCCTCGCGCGCCTCCTCGACCGTGTGGCGGGCCAGCGCCGCGGCGTCCGCTAAGCGCCCGTCGTCGAGGGTGGAGGCCGCCAACGCGTAGGAGGACGCGGCGTGCTCTGCCCAACCGCCAGCGCGCACCGGGTGTCCGATGATGGGATCGTCCACGAGCGGCCCCGCGGCGCCTCGGATCGCCTCCCCAGCCACGCTCTATCCTAGCCGATCTGCAGTCCACCGCTCCGCGGCGCCGCGGGGCTGCCTCAGGGTAGGAAATCGCGCGCCATCGGTAAAGGCGGCGCCCGCCGCGGCCCCGTGCCGGCTCAGCCGTCGGGCCGCTCCACCGTCAGCACCTGCTTGCCGACCACGCTGCGGTTGCGGAATCCCTCCAGCGCTGCGGGCGCGTCCTCGAGCGGCAGGCGGCGGGAGACGAGGGGCTTCAGCGCGCCGGCCTCGTACCAGCGAAAGAGATCGTCGAAATAGGCGCGGTTCGCGGCGCGATTGCGCCGGGCAAAGGCGCCCCAGGCGACGCCGACCACGCTAATCTCCTTGAGAAGAATGATGTTGGTCTTGGCCTCCGCGATGCGGCCGGAGGCGAATCCGATGACCAGCAATCGCCCGTTCCACGCGATGCAGCGCATGGACGTATCGAAGACATCGCCGCCCACCGGGTCGTAGATCACATCGGCGCCGCGTCCGTCGGTCAAGGCCTTGATCCGCGCGCGCAGGTCCTCGGTGCGGTAATTGACCAGGTGGTCGGCGCCATGCTCCCGGGCGCGCGCGAGCTTCTCGTCACTGCTGGCGGCCGCAATCACCGTGGCGCCGAGGCACTTGCCGATCTCCACGGCCGAGAGCCCGACCCCGCCCGAGGCGCCCTGGACCAGGAGCGTCTCGCCCTCGGCGAGCGCGCCCCGCCCGACCAGTGCGTGGTAGCCGGTGGCGTAGACCACGGGGAAGGCCGCTGCGACATCGAAGGGCATGGCATCGGGAATGGGAATGACGCATTCCGCCGGCGCCACCACCTCCTCGGCCATGCCGCCGTAGGACATGTAGGCCAGCACCCGGGTGCCGGGCGCGGGCGCGTCCACCCCCGGCCCGCACTCGGTGACGATCCCTGCGCATTCGAGTCCGGGGCTGAAGGGGAAGGGCGGTCTGACCTGATACTTGCCCTCGATCAGCAGGAGATCGGGGAAGTTCACGCCCGTCGCATGCACGGCGATGCGGACGCTGCCGGGCTCGAGCGCCGGGGCCTCCACGTCTTCGAACGCAAGAGTCTCGGGCGGGCCAAAGGCCTTGCAGAGAACCGCTTTCATCGCATCAGGTCTCGTGAATGGAGGGTTGGACGGGCGGGGCGGGCGTCTCTCAGTCGAGCACCGTACCGTCGCGGGCGAGCGGCGGCGCCACGGCACCGCCGTCGAACTCCACCGTGGCGATGAGCTCGACCGAATGGTTGACAGCAAGCCCGCGGCAGCCGATGGCTGCCCGCGTCGGCATCAGGCGCCGGCCGTAAAGCTCGACCAGCAGGTCGACGGCACCGTTGATGACGCGCGGCTGATCGACGAAATCCGGCCCCGAGTTCACATAGCCGTGCAGATGCAGCATCCGGTGCATGCGGTCGAGATCGCCCAGCGCATACTTGATCAGGCCGAGGTAGCAGAGCATGCAATGGCGCGCCGCCTCGTAGCCCTCCTCGATGGTGCGATCCTCGCCGAGGATCCCGGGGAGATAGGGCTTGCCGTCCTTCATGGGCGTGCAGCCCGAGAGGTAGAGCACGCGCCCCAGCGCGTGGTGGGAGACGTACTTCGCGGCCGCGGGGTTGGTGCCGTAGCTGTCTTCCAGCCGGGGCAGCGTCAGGCCCGCGGCCTCGATCTTCTGCTCGATAGTCATGGGCCGAGCATGGTGCGCTGGGCGAGCCAAGTCAACGACGGGGCCGCCGCCACCGCTTGGGCTATACTCTCGCGATGGGCAGGCTTGAGGGCACCCGCGATGACGACGATCCGGCCACGCTTGCCAGCCGCTTCCTCGACCTCTGGCAGGAGGAGATCGCCGGCACCGGACGGGGCGAAGGCCCAAGCGCGCTTACGCTTCGCCTTGCCACCCTGCACCTCGCTGCGCTCGCGGGCGCCGGGGAGAGCGGCGGCCTGAATGCCGGCACGGACCCAGGCACCGCCGCCCCGGCTCGGGCCGAGGCCGCTGCCGCTTCATCTGGGGATGGCGCTCAGCGGCTGGCTGAGCTCGCTCGCCGCCTTGCGGCTCTCGAGGAGCGGATCGCTGAACTGGCGGCGCGCGGACCAGGCGCAGGCGACGTCCCTCCAGGAGGCGCTGGCAGAGGCCGATCCTGAGGCCTTGGCCCGCGCGCTGGGCGCCGAGGCGGCAGGGCGCATCGGCACCTTCGTCGCCGGCATCGAAGGCTACCGCGCGCACCCCTATCACCGCCGCCTGGAAGACCCGCCGGTGCTCTGGCAGGCCGGGACGACGCGGGTGCTGGCCTTCGGCGGGGAGGCGGCGGGTGCGCCGGTGCTGCTGGTGCCCTCGCTCATCAACCGCGCCTACATCCTCGACCTCACGGCAAACCGCAGCTTCGCCCGCTACCTGCGGGAGCGGGGCCTCCGCCCCTACCTGCTCGACTGGGGGGCGCCCGGCGCGGACGAACGCGATTTCGGGCTCGACGACTACATTCTTGGCCGCCTCGCCCCGGCGCTGGAGGCGGTACACCGCGACGCGGGCCGCCCGGTGGTGCTCGCCGGCTACTGCATGGGCGGCACCCTGGTGCTGCCGCTCGCCGCCCGCGAGGATGTGGCCGCGCTGGTTCTGCTGGCGACGCCCTGGGATTTCTGGGCGGACGGTCGCCACCAGGCGCGTCTGATCGCGGCCCAGCTGCCGGGACTGACCGCCCTGATCGAGGGCCTGGAGCAGCTGCCGCCCGATGCGCTGCAAGCGATGTTCGCCGCGCTCGACCCGCTGCTGGCGGCACGCAAGTTCAGCGCCTTCGCCGCGCTTCCGCCCGCCTCGGCCGCGGCGCGCAACTTCGTGGCGCTGGAGGACTGGCTCAATGACGCCGTTCCGCTCACCGGCCCCGTGGCCCCCGCCTGCCTGGAAGACTGGTACGGCGCGAACGCCCCCGC
>JAPOPO010000023.1 GCA_026712885.1 Rhodospirillales bacterium
CGAAGCGGCGGCTCGCGAGCAGTTCCATCAGCTCATAGCGGCTGACGGGCGACTCAGGATCCCGCGCGCTATCGGGCGCGACCGCGTCTGCCCACTGACCGAGGTCAGCGCCCGGCTCGCGCAGGCTCCTGGCGTGCGCGAACCAGTCGGCGGCCAGCGCCGTGCGTGCATCGGCCGCACGGGCCAGCAGCACCAGCCGCCGCTCACGGTCGGTCTCGGCGGAGGCCAGCGGCAGGGGATCGTGCACCACCGGCGCCGCCAGGTTGCGCGAGAGCTCGATGGCGGCGTGCAGTTCCGCCTCGGTGCCGAAGGTGCGCCGGTCGAGGAGGGTTCCCGGCCTGAGGTCGACGCCGTGCCGGGCATCGTCGCCGCGGCAGGTCCCGTCGCCCGCGCGCCCGGGGCTGCAATAGACGGCGGTCAGGATATCGAAACGGGCGGCGCCGTCCGCGGCGCTGCCCGCCTCGGCAACCACCGCCCGGTCGCTGACGATGCGGCCGGTCTCGACTTCGCCCGCGGCCCTGCCGGCACGCTCCGCTGCGCTTCGCGTTGCCGACAGCCCCGTCAACCCGGTGACGGTGGCGCACGCGCTCCGGCTCGGCCGGTGCGCGTTCATGGTGCGGGTCTCTTCCACCTCGCGGGCGGTCTGGGCCTGGAGGCGGGTCTGGGCGTCGAGCGCCTGGGTCAGCGCCTTGGCGCTCTGGGCGGCATAGCCGGAGAGCTGCCCGGTCTGGAGCCTGAGCGCCTCGACGATGGCGCGCTCCATGGCGTCGATCTCGCCGGTGAGGACCCGGATCGCCCGGCTCGCTTCGGCGCGGTCGTTGTCGGTGCGGTCGCAGGCGTGGCCAAGCGCCGGGCCTGCCGGCACAAGCGCCGACGCCAGCGCGATCCACGCCGCGCACGCCAAGCCTGCGAACCTCGCCGCCCCCGCAAGGGAGGCCGGAGCGCTCATCGTTCGCGCGTCTGCTGCACCGCCGCTCATTGCCCGCCTCCCACGATGCTTCGAAACAGGGGGACTCCCTGGTGCAGGGGAACTCCCTGGTGCAGGGGAGCTCCCTGGTGCGCCGGAACACGCCGGTCCACGGCATCGTCCTGGTGCAGGTCGACTCCCGGGTCCCGCCCGGCACTTCCTGCGCGGGCGGCGCTTCCCGGGGTGGAGTCCGGTTGCAGACCCGGCAGGAGGGGGATGCGCGCGGTGTACAGGCCCGCGTCCAGGGGACGTCCGAGCCAGCCCCGATACGCCTCTCGCGCCGCGGCGCAGATGCGCCGCTGCACCAGGCCCAGGAGGTCGGACATGCTCCCTCCGGGATCGAAGAGGATGTCGAAGCGGCGGAAGTCGAAGAGGTCGTCCAGGCATGAGAAGTCCAGGATGGAGTCCGGGTCGCGGATGCCCTGGCCGGGGTGGCGCAGCACGGCCACGTCGCGCTCGACTCCGATGCGCGCGCCGTCGATCAGCGCCTGCTCGACCCCGGGCGCGCAGTCTGCCCTTGCTGCCGCCTCGCCTTCCGCCATCGTCGGCGTGCACCGGAGCGCCAGTGTCAGCACCGCCGCAAGCAGGACTGCCCGGCTAGCCATGGTCGGCACTATCGGGACGGCCCGCGTTGCCGGCTGCCGATCCTCTGTCCTGCTTGCCGCCGCAGGCTGCGGTCCCGCCGGCCTCCCGGCCGGACGGAGCGGCCTCTTCGTTCCCGGCCGCGTCACTCTCTGCCCGGGCTGCTGCGGTTCCGGCCGAGGCGGCGTCTCCCGCATCGCCGCCCATTGAAGTGCCGGCGCCGTTATCGCCGCCGTCGCCGCCCGTTTCCGCGGCACCGATGCTTTCCGCACCGGGTGCTGCGCTGGCATCCTCCGGCGGGACGGCGCCCCCGCCCCTGCCGGCATCGGGCGTCCCGGCGGCGGCAGCAGCCTCGCTGCCCGCACCGCCGGACGCCGCCCCTTCCGCATGGCCGGCGGCTTCGGCCGCGCCACCGCCTTCTGCGTCCGAGCCGGCG
>JAPOPO010000284.1 GCA_026712885.1 Rhodospirillales bacterium
CGCCGGAGGACGTGCTGGTGCTGCGCAACGCAGGCCCCAAGGGCGCACCGGGGATGCCCGAGGCCGGCTACATCCCGATCCCCCGCAAGCTCGCTCGCCAGGGTGTGACCGACATGGTGCGGCTCTCGGACGCGCGCATGAGCGGCACCGCCTTCGGCACCATCGTGCTCCACGCGACGCCCGAGGCCGCCATCGGCGGCCCGCTCGCGCTGGTGGAGAACGGCGATCGGATCACGCTGGACGTGACGGCGCGGTCGCTGACGCTGGACGTGCCGCAGGCGACGCTCGATGAACGCCGGGCGGCGTGGCGCCCGCCGCCCCCGCCGGAAGGCGCGGAGCGCGGCTATCTTGCGCTCCACCTCGCCCACGTGGAGCAGGCGGACCGCGGCTGCGATCTGGACTTCCTCTCCGCCCCGCGCACCGGCGCCGTGGTGCCGGTCTAGGAACTGGAGGTCAGCCGTCCAGCAAGCCCGCGAGGTCCGGCAGGCTGGGAACCACGGCGAGCGGCGCCCCCTTGGCGAAGAACGCCGCCTCACCGATGCCGACGAAGGGGATGTGAGCCTTCGCGGCCTCGCGCATGTCGGCTTGCGAATCGCCCACGAAGAGCGCATCCGCCGGCGCGATGGCGCGAGCCTCCAGGACTCGCCCCATATGGATGTGTTTCGGCGTCTCGCGCGTCGCCCCGTGAACCGAGGCGAGGAAGGGCGCGAGGCCCAGGCGCTCAAGCTGCCGCTGGGCTTCCTCCTGCGGCACGCCTGTCACCACCGCGACGAGCCGCTTCGCCGCCTGGCCTTCGATGAAGCCGTGGACGCCGGGGAAGAGGCCGATGGCCGCGTTGATGGCGTCGATGCGGGCGAGAAACACGCCCAGGATGCGCTGGCGCGTGGCCTCGTCGAGCGGCGCCCCGATCAGGTCCTCGTAGATGCGGTCGAAAATGAGCTCCCGGCCGCTCCCGGCGTGGCGCCTGAAGCCGTCGGCGACCCCGGCGCGATCCTGCGTGTAGGGCGCGAAAGCATCGGCCAGGGCCTCCGCCTTGGCCCCCATGCTGTCGGCGATCACGCCGTCATAGTCGAGAAACAACACCTTGACGCCCATCTGCCGCGCTCCGCCCTCGCCGTTTGACCTGCGCGCCATAGTGCCGCAAAACCGCACCCCTGCCGAACGGAGTGCACGATGACGGCACCTCACGAGAGGCTGCGGGCGAGGCTCGGCGACCCGGCGCTCTATCTCGACGACCCCGCCGATACGGCCCGCTACGCCAGGGACTGGATCGGCAAGTACGTCGGCACAGCGCCGCTGGTGGTGCGCCCGCGCACGACCGAGGAGGTGGCGGCGGTGCTGGCGGCCTGCACCGAGCTCGACGTGCCCGTGGTACCCCAGGCCGGTAACACCGGGATGGTCGGTGGCGGCGTGCCGCGCGCGGGCGAGGTGGTGCTGAGCGTCGAGCGATTGAACGCGATCCAGGCCTTCGACGAGGCCTCGGCGGCCGTCACGGTTCAGTCCGGCGTCGTGCTGGAGACGCTGCAGGGCTATCTCGCCGGGCGCGGCTACGACATGCCGGTGGACCTCGGCGGGCGCGGGTCATGCCAGATCGGCGGCATGATCGCGACCAACGCCGGCGGGGTGAAGGTGCTGCGCTACGGCCACATGCGGGAGCAGGTGCGCGGGCTCGAGGTCGTGCTGGCCGACGGCACCGTGGTGAGCGGCCTCAACATCCTGAAGAAGAACAACACCGGCCTCGACCTGAAGCAGGTCTTCATCGGCTCGGAGGGGACGTTGGGCGTCATCACCCGCGCCGTGCTCCAGGTGCAGCCGGCGCCGGAGGCGTTTCAGACCGCGCTCGCCGGCCTCAGCAGCCGCGACCTCTTGCCCGCCCTCTTGCAGGCGGCGCGGGCGCGCTTCCCCCGCCTCTCCTCCCTGGAGTTCGTCGACGGCAAGACCGTGGCCTACGTGCGGGCGGCGGATCCGGACCTTCGCATCCCGCTCGACGGCGACCACGCGAGCCTCGTCGTGATCGAAGAGGAATCCGCGTCGGGCGAGGCCGCGGGCGAGGCCTTCGCTACGGGACTGGAGAGCCTGCTGGAGGACGGGTTGATCGCCGACGCCGTGGTCGCGGGCTCGGAGGCGCAGGCGCGGGCGATCTGGCGCGTGCGCGAGGCGCCGACGGAAGCGGTCAGCCGCCGCGGGCTCACCCACAAGTTCGACGTGACCGTGCCGCCCGGCGTGATTCCCGCCTTCCTCGGCGAGATGGAGGCGCTGGCCGAGGGGTTCGCGGGCGTGCGGGTGGTGCTCTTCGGCCATCTCGGCGACGGCAACGTCCACGTCAACATGGCGCAGGAGCCTGGGCTCGCCGACGACGACTTTCTTGCCATGGAATCCGCGCTGGCCGATGCGATCTACGGCGCGGTCCACGGCCGAGCGGGCAGCATCAGCGCCGAGCACGGCATCGGCGTGATGAAGCGCGCGTACCTTTCGCTTGCTCGCACGCCCGCGGAGATCGCGTTAATGCGCACGCTGAAGCGCACGCTCGACCCCAAGGGCATCCTCAACCCCGGCGTGATCCTGGAGTAATGTCGGCGACGTAAGGGCGGCGGTCAGCCGAGGTTCCGGTCCGCCACTACTTCGCGAATCGCCTGCTCCGCCACATCGACGCAGCGATCCACCATCTCTCGCGTCGCGATGAGCGCCGGCCCGAACTCGATCGCCGTGCCCTCTTCGCCGCCGAGCACGCCGAGATCGGCCATGCGCCGCGTGATCGCCTTCACCGTGTCGTCGGTGAACGGCGCCTTGGTTGTCTTGTCGCAGGTGAAGTCGATGCAGGTCCACATGCCGAGCCCGCGCACGTCGCCCACGATGGGGAGGTCGCGCAGCCGCTGCATCCGGTCGAGGAAGTAAGCGCCGGTCTCGGCCCCGCGCTCGATCAGGTTGTCGCTCTCCAGGATGTCGATGGTGGCGAGCGCCGCGGCGCAGGCGCCGGGGTGGCCGTTATAGGTCTGCACGTGGGTGAACACCGGCAGCGCGTCGGCCACCTTGCGGCTCGCCGTCGACGCGCCGAGCGGGAAGTAGCCGGCGGTGATCGCCTTCGCCGTGCTCATGATGTCGCACTCGACGCCCCAGTGTTCCAGCGCGAACCAGCGCCCGGTGCGGCCGAAGCCGCAGATCACCTCGTCGCCGATCAGCAGCACGTCGTACTTGTCGCAGACCTCCCGCACGCGGGCGAAGTAATCGTCCGGCGGCACCTGAACGCCGTCGCCCTGCATCACCGGCTCGGCGATGAAGGCGGCGACCGTCTCCGGCCCCTCGTGGACAATGTGCTGCTCCAGGTAGTCCACACAGAAATCGCAGACCTCGGACGGGTCCATGCCGAAGGGAGTGCGGTAGAGGTTCGGCGCCGGGATGCGGCTGAAGCCGGGCACGCCGGGCTCGGTGATGGCGCGGGTGCCGAGATAGTCGGTGCTGCCGATCACGCCCATGGTGGCGCCGTGATAGGAGTCCCAGCGCGAGATGATCTTGTGCGCGCGCGGCTTGTCGCCCTTGGCTGCGTGGTACTGCTTGGCGAGCTTGATCGACATCTCGTTCGCCTCCGACCCGCTGCCGGCGAACACCGTCGCCGTGAGCGAGCCCGGTGCGAGCTCGGCGATCTTGGCCGAGAGCCGGATGGTGACGTCGGCGACGTTGGCGAAAGTGCCCGCATAGTGGAGCGACATCAGCTGGTCGTAGATCGCGCGCGCAATGCGCTCCTGCCCGTAGCCGAGCGAACTCGCCCGGGTCTGGGTGCTCATCATGTCGAGGTAGGTCTTGCCGCCTGCGTCGGTGATCTCCATGCCGTCGGCACTCGAGAAGATCATCGGACCGTCGGTGCGCATGTCCTGCTTGGTCGCGAGCGGGAACAGGTAATAGTCGAGCGCATCGCGGGTCAGCGCGTCGAGATTGGAGGCGTCCATTCGATCTCTCCTCAGGGCCGGCGGATCGGATGCCGGCGATCTTGGTGCGCCGTGGTGCCGCGCGCAAGCGGCACCCCGCGATCGAAGCGCCCGCTCACGCCGCGTCGTCGCTCTGGCGAAAGGGTCCGTGCCGCTCCAGCACGGAGATCTCGCGGTCGATCTCCCGGGTCTCGTGGTCGAGATAGTGAGCGACCGCATCGCGCAGGCTCTCGTTGGCGACCCAGTGGGCGGAGTAGGTGGGCACCGGCAGGTAGCCGCGCGCGAGCTTGTGCGGACCCTGGGCACCGGCCTCGACCCGCTTGAGCCCGTGGTCGATGGCGTAGTCGATGGCGCGGTAGTAGCAGGCCTCGAAATGCAGGAAGCGATGATCCTCGATGGCACCCCAGTTGCGGCCGTAGAGCGCATCCGAGCCCGCAAGGTTGAGCGCGCCCGCGATGGGCTGGCCCGCGCGCTCCACCATCACCAGCACCACCGCATCGGCCATGCGCTCGCCGAGCAGGCTGAAGAATTCGCGCGTGAGGTAGGGCACGCCCCACTTGCGGCTGCCGGTCGCCTGATAAAATGCGAAGAAGGCGTCCCAGTGGCGCTCCTCGATTTCGCTCCCCGTCAGCGCGTTGATCGCGAGGCCTGAGTCCGCCACGGCCTGCCGTTCCTTGCGAATCTGCTTGCGCTTGCGCGAGGCGAGGCTCGCGAGGAAATCGCCAAAACTCTCATAGCCCTCGTTGAGCCAGTGGAACTGGATGCCGGTGCGTTGCAGAAGCCCGGCGTCCCCCATCAGGTCGAACTCGTCCTCGGTGGGAAAGGTGATGTGCACCGAAGACACGTCGATCTGGTCGCAAATGCCGACACAGGTGGAGAGCAACGCCGTCCGCACCTCTTCCGCACCCGGCCCCGGCGGCGCCAACAGGCGCGGTCCGGTCACCGGCGTAAACGGGACCGAGACCTGGAGCTTGGGGTAGTAGCGGCCGCCCGCGCGCTCGAACGCATCAGCCCAGCCGTGGTCGAAGACGTATTCGCCGTAGGAATGGTTCTTGAGATACATCGGCACGGCGCCGAGGACGGCGCCTTGCGGAGTCTTGAGGACGATGTGTCGGGGGTGCCAGCCGGTCTCCGTCGTGCTCGATCCGCTCTCCTCCAGCGCGGACAGAAAGGCGTAGCGGACGAAGGGGTTGTCGCGGCCGGCGCAGCGGTCCCAGGCATCCGCATCCACCTGTGTAATCGAGCTTAGAACATGCGCTTCGACCGGCGCTTCCTCCGGCGCCGGGCCATCCTCGCCGGCCTCCGCCGCGTCGTCCGTCTCGTCGTGGCCGGCGGCCATGGTCACTGCATCTTGGCGCCCGAGGCCGCGAGGTCACGCATGTCGGTCTTGAGGTGGATCAGCGCGGGGCCTTCGGCAGCCAATGCCCCCTCCAGGGCCGGCGCGAAGGCCTCGGTGGTCTCGACCGTCCAGGCATCGGCGCCCCAGGCGCGCGCGGCGGCTGCGAAATCGGGGCTGTGGAGGGCGACTCCATAGGTCGCATCGGCACCGTAGCGGTTGTACTGGTGCATGGCGATGGTGCCGTAGATGCCGTTGTCACACACCAGCACGACGATCGGCAGGCGGTTGCCGACTGCCGTAATCAGCTCCTGCCCGGTCATGCCGAAGCCGCCGTCGCCGGCGAGCGCCACGATCCGCTTGCCGGGCCGGGCGAGCTGGGCACCGATCGCGCCGGGCACGCCGTAACCCATCGCGCCCACCGAGGGCGCGGCCTGGGACAGCGGATGCTCGTAAGGAAAGTGCCGCAGCAGCCAGGTCGAGAAGTTGCCTGCGTCGTTGACGATTGTGGCGTCCTGAGGCACCCGCTCGGCGAGCGTCTGCACCACCGAGGCGAGATCGACCGTGCCCAGCGCCGGCCCGGCGGACTCGTGCCGGAACCCGTCGAACGCCGCGCGCTGCGCCGCGCGCCAGGCGCTGCGGGGGGCAGGCGGAGCCTCCGGCGCAGCGGCGACAAGGCCGTCCAGAAGCGGCCCCACATCGGCGCAGACCTGCAGGCCGGCCCCGGCGGCAGCCAGCGCGTCCGCGTCCGGATAGACGTGGACCACGAAGCGGGCCTCGTGGATCACGCGGTCGTCGACCGTCGTGGCGAGGTCGAGCCGGGTGCCGAGCGCGAGCAGGAGGTCCGCCTCGGCAAGCAGGTCCTCCTGATAGGGCGGGAGCGCGAGGCCGAGCGTCCCCAGATAGGCGGGGGGCGCGCACGGCACCACCCCCTGCTGACGGAAGGAGCTGAGCACGCCCACGCCATAGGCCTCGGCGAAAGCGGCGAGCGCCTCGTTGGCGCCCTCGAATCCCACCATCTCGCCCGCGACCGCGACGGGACGCTCGGCCTGCGCGATGCGCTCGGCGATGGCACGGATGTCGTCGGGCGCGGGCAGCACGGCGCGGCGCGCGCGGGGCTGCGGTGCCGGCGCCTCGTGGGTCTCGCCTTCGGTCACGTCTTCGGGGAGCGCGACCGCGACCGGTCCCGGCCTGCCGTCCACGGCGATGGCGAAGGCCTCCGCCGCAGCCGCCGCGACTTCGTGCGGCGTGTGCGGCTCGAACACCGCCTTGGTCATCGGCCCCAGCATGCGGTGATAGTCGATCTCCTGAAAGGACTCGCGGCCCCGCTGATCCGACGGAACCTGGCCGATGAAGAGCACGAGCGGCACCGAATCCTGGCGCGCGGTGTGAATACCGATGGAACCGTTGGTGGCGCCGGGCCCGCGGGTCACGAAGGCGACGCCCGGCTTGCGCGCGAGTCGGGCGTAGGCGCAGGCGGCGAAGGTGGCACCGGACTCGTGGCGCGTGATGACGAAGCGCAGCCGCTCCTGCGCTGCCCGCAGCGCCTCCAGCACGGCGAGGTAGCTCTCGCCCGGCACACCGAACGCGGTATCGACGCCGTGGTCGAGAAGAGTCGCGACCAGCGCATCGCCACCGGTGTAGGCGCGGTTCGCCAGTTCCCGCCGCTGCGCAGAGCCCGCGCCGGCCCATTGCCGACGTCTGGTCTTTCGCGCCTGGATCGAGCTCGCCATGACCCTCCTCCGCTGAAGCCGCGCGAGGATACAGGGAGCGATCCAGCGGAGAAAGCGAGGGACCGCCCGGATCGTGCCTTGCGTCGTGGTCGCGCGCGCCCGACCATGCTCTCCCTCACATCACAACGGAGGACGACGCGCCATGGGACTCGCAAGACGTGACCTCCTGATCGGCCTCGCGGGGCTGCCGCTCGCGGCGGTACTCGCCAACCGGCGGCTCGCCCGCGCCGCCGCAGCCGGCCTCGAGACCGTCACCATCACCACCGAAGGCGGCCGCTCCGTCTCGGCGGCTCTCAGCGCGCCTGCCGCGCTGCCGGCACCTGCCGTGATGCTGGTGCACGAATGGTGGGGGCTGAACGATCAGATCAAGTCGGTCGCCGCCGCGCTGGCCGATGCCGGCTATCTGGCGCTCGCCATCGATCTCTACGACGGCCAGGTGACCGACGACCGCGAAACTGCGCGCAAGCTGGTGGGCCAGGTTGATGGCACAGCCGCGACCGACACCTGCGCCTCATGGGTCAACTGGCTCAGGGGGCACGAGAACGGCACCGGCAAGGTCGGCACCGTGGGCTGGTGCTTCGGCGGCGGCTGGTCGCTCAACGCCTCTCTCGCGGCGCCGGTCGATGCGACCGTCGTCTACTACGGCAACGTTAAGAAGGGGCGGGAGCGCCTCGAATCGTTGGCCGGGCCGGTGCTCGGCCACTTCGCAACCCGCGACAGGTGGATAAACCAGGCCATGGTGGACGGCTTCGAGGCGGAAATGGCCGCGGCCGGCAAGAGCGCCGAGAACCATTGGTACGAGGCCGATCACGGCTTCGCCAACCCCACCAGCGCCCGCTATGACGAGGAAGACGCGGCGCTCTCCTGGCGGCGGACCCTGGCCTTCTTCGAGGCCCACCTCACATGAGAGGGAGGGCGGCAGGCTAGGCGCTACGTAGACGCGGGCGGGTTTCGAAGGCGCGCTCTTCGTGCGGCGTCTCGTCGAAGAGTTCGGCGAGCTTTTCGGTCATGGTGCCGCCGAGCTGCTCGGCATCGGTGAGCGTGACGGCGCGGCGGTAGTAGCGCGTCACGTCGTGTCCGATGCCGATGGCCAGCAACTGGACCGGCGAGAAGGTCTCCACCCAGTCGATGACCGAGCGCAGGTGCCGCTCCAGATAGTTGCGTGCGTTGACCGAGAGCGTGCTGTCGTCGACCGGCGCACCGTCCGAGATCACCATCAGGATGCGCCGCTCCTCGGACCTGCCGAGCAGGCGCTCATGGGCCCAGAGCAGCGCCTCGCCGTCGATGTTCTCCTTGAGCAGACCCTCGCGCAGCATGAGGCCGAGGTTCTTCCGCGCCCGGCGCCAGGGCTCGTCGGCATTCTTGTAAATGATGTGGCGCAGGTCGTTGAGACGCCCCGGATTGCGCGTGCGCCCCTCGGCGAGCCAGCGCTCGCGCGACTGGCCGCCCTTCCAAGCGCGGGTGGTGAAGCCCAGGATCTCCACCTTCACACCGCAGCGCTCCAGTGTGCGCGCCAGGATGTCGCCGCTCATGGCGGCAACCATGATCGGCCGCCCCCTCATGGAGCCGGAATTGTCGATGAGCAGCGTCACCACCGTGTCCCGGAACGACGTCTCCTTCTCCATCTTGTAGGTGAGCGGATGGAGCGGGTTGGTGACAACCCGGGAGAGCCTCGCGGTATCCAGCAGGCCCTCCTCCAGGTCGAACTCCCAGGACCGAGTCTGGCGTGCGAGCAGGCGCCGCTGCAGCCGGTTCGCGAGCCGACTGATGACGCCGTGAAGCTGCGAGAGCTGCTGGTCGAGCTGGGTGCGGAGTCGGGCCAGCTCCTCGGCATCGCAGAGGTCCGAAGCATTGACGATTTCGTCGAACGCGGTGGTGAAGGCTTTGTAGGGCGGCTCCTTGGGCTGCCCCGGCCCGCCGCCCGGTTGGAGGCGCCGCCGCCCGGCCTCCTCGTCGTCCTCACCCTCACTCATGGACGCGTCGGCGTCTTCGTCGGCTGCCTCCTGCGCGTCGGCGTCCGCGTCGACATCCGCCTCCCGGTCGCTGTCCGCATCCATCTCGTCGCCGCGCTCGGCATCGCCGGGCTGGCTCGCGTCGTCATCGTCGGTCTGCTCGGGGCTCGACTGGTCCTCGGCATCGTCCGGGTCTTCGGCGTCCTCGTCGGGCAGGTCCAGATCCTTGATGAGACGCCGGGAAAGCGAGGCGAACTGATCCTGATCGTGCATCGCGCGCGCGAGCTGCGCGGTGTGGCGTGCGCCCTTGGTCTCGAACCAGGGCCGCCAGAGATCGGCCATGTGGCGGGCGGATTGCGGCAAGTGCCGGCCGGTGAGCTTCTCGCGCATGAGCATTGCGAGCGCTTCCGCGACCGGCACCTCTTCGGGCACCGTGCAGTGGTCGTAGCCCTTGCGGCGACAGCGCTGCTCCAGCGCGGAATCGAGGTTGGCCGCCACCCCGGCAAGCCGGTCGGCGCCCAGTGCCTCCACCCGCGTCTGCTCGATCGCGTCGTAAATCGCGCGCGCGGTCTTGCCGCGCGGCTGATCGCGCACATGGGCGCCCTGGTCGTGATAGCGCAGCCGGAGCGCCAGCGCGTCGGCCGAGCCGCGCACGAGCTCCACATCGAGCGCGTTGAGATCGCGCGCGGGAAACGGCAGTTGGACCTGATCGCCCGCGACCTGGGGCTGGTCCGCGCCGAAGTTGACCTGTAGTTCCTCGCCCGCCTCGCCGGCGATGGCCCGCAGCGCCGAGCCGACGGCGCGCTGGAAGGTCTCGACGGGGGTTTCTTCCTGGGGCACGCGGCGTGCTCCGGCTCAGGCGGTGGGCTGCAACGGCGCCGACGATTCGGGAAGTTCCATGCCGAGGCAGCGCTGGAAATATTCGGCGATGATCGGCCGCTCCATCTCGTCGCACTTGTTCACGAAGGTGGTGCGGAAGGCGTAGCCCACGTCGCCGAAGATCTCGGCGTTCTCGGCCCAGTGGATGACCGTGCGCGGCGACATCACGGTGGAGACGTCGCCCGCCATGAAGCCTGAGCGGGAGAGGTCCGCCACCTCGACCATCGCGTGGATCAGCTTGAGTTTCTCCTCCGTCTCGTAAGCAGGCACCTTCGACAACACGATCTTCACCTCGTCGTCGTGGGGCAGGTAGTTAAGTGTCGCGACCAGGTTCCAGCGGTCCATCTGGCCCTGGTTGATCTGCTGCGTGCCGTGATAGAGGCCGGTCGTGTCGCCGAGGCCGACGGTGTTGGTGGTGGAGAAGATGCGGAACGCAGGATGCGGCCGCACCACCCGATTCTGATCGAGCAGGGTGAGCTTGCCGTCGACCTCGAGGATGCGCTGGATCACGAACATCACGTCCGGCCGGCCGGCGTCGTACTCGTCGAAAACCAGCGCCGTCGGGTGCTGCAGCGCCCAGGGCAGCAAACCTTCGCGAAACTCGGTCACCTGTACCCCGTCGCGGATGACGATCGCGTCCTTGCCGATCAGGTCGATGCGGCTGATGTGACTGTCGAGATTGATGCGGATGCAGGGCCAGTTGAGGCGCGCGGCGACCTGCTCGATGTGAGTCGATTTTCCGGTGCCGTGATAGCCCTGGATCATCACCCGGCGGTTATGCGCGAAGCCCGCAAGAATGGTCAGCGTGGTGTCGCGGTCGAAGTGATAGGCGGTGTCGATGTCCGGCACGTGGTCCGTGGGCTCCGAGAAAGCCGGCACTTCCATGTCGGTATCGATGCCGAAGGTCTGACTGACGGAAACCTGGAAATCCGGCACTCCGTCATTGGTGACAGCCGCCCCTGCCTCGTTCATCTGCATTGCGCGCTTCCCTCTGCACAAATAAGGCCGCCATCGGCGGCCCTCCTGTGCCAGTCCGATCGACAAAGCCTTCGTCTATGAGCACTCCTTCTTCAGATAGTTATAGGCGTGATTGATGTGTTTCAAAAGCTCCTCGGACTCGCGTGAGCCTCCGTTGGCGTCGGGGTGGTGCCGCTTGACCAG
>JAPOPO010000498.1 GCA_026712885.1 Rhodospirillales bacterium
CGCCGAATGGGGCAGGTTGTGCGAGGTTCGCTCGACCGCCTCCCATGGGCCGTACACCGGGCCGTAGGAGCGCGTGAAGACGGGGGTGCCGGTGCGGTCGGCTTCCTCGATGCCGGCGATGTAGTACTCCATCGGCAGCGATCCGTCGTTGAACATCAGCGCGTCGGCGCCGGCCTCGATGAAGGCCCGGGCAAGCTCCCGGGCCTCGTCCACGGAGTGCGGGTCGCGGGCCGGGGTGAGGACGGTTTCAAGCCCGGTGCCGCCGTCGGGGATCCGGTTGAGTCGCGAAACCCCGGAGTAGGTGCGCGGTGCGCGCAGGTGGCCCGCATGCACTGCATCGCGGTGCGCGATGGCGACCTCCCCGGAATTGCCCACGTCGATGGTCGAGGTGATGCCGTAGTTGAGCATGATCTCGCCGTAGTACCAGCTATAGCTGACCTGCGAGTCCCACAGGCCCGGCAGGATGAACTTGCCTGCGGCGTCGATCACCGTGGCGTCGTCACCGGCGGTCGCGGCGTCGCCGCTGGAAACGCTCTCGATCCGGTTGCCTTCGACAACCACGACGGCGTCCTCCACCGGCATGCCGCCATTGCCGTCGATCAGGGTGCCGCCCTGGATCACCAGAGTCTGCGAATGGACGAGTTGGCCCGGCACGCCAGCCGCCGCTAGCGCAAGCGTGGGGCAAATGGTCAGAAGGCGGGTGCGGAATGAACTGATCATGGGTACTATTCCCGCTGTTCGTATTGTTCACTGAATTCTAGCCTCTATCCCGCCGGCAATCTCCAGCGATAGAAAAAAATAATGAGGAGCCCGAACATGAAATATCTGCAATCGAGCGTCTGCTTCGGGACGGCGTTGTGCGCCATCGCCGCCGTCACTCTCACGTGCACGGTCCGCGCCCAGCACACGTCGTCCGAATTCGTCGTTTCCGGCGACGCGGCCGCCGCCACGCTGGACTCCGGCGGGATCAATCTCGCCACGGCGAGAGCCATCGGCAGCGTCTGCGCCCGGCTGGCCGAAGAAAGAGGCGTGGCCGTCAGCGTGTACGTGCTCGACAACGGCGGCAACCACGTCTACGTGCACCGCATGGACGGGCAGGTCTGGACCAACGTCGCCACCGCCGAGATGAAGGCGCGCACGGCGCACAGGTTGCGCGCGCCGAGCAAGTCCCTGATGAACCAGGCGACGCGCAGCCAGGCGGTGGAGTGGCGGGAAATGGATCTCGGCCTGTTCTCCAACTCCGGCGGCCTGCCGATCATCGTCAACGACAGCCTGATCGGCGCCATCGGCGTGGGAGGGTCCGCACCGCGACTCGCCGAGGGCTGGAGCGACGAGATCTGTGCTCATGAGGCCATGGCCGAAGTCATCGGCCCGCAGGCGCCGCTGCTGGAGGACCTGCCGCGGGAGCGCCCGGCCGAGCAGTTGCCCACGGCGGGATTCCGGGCGGAGGCGCCGCCCGAGTCCTCGTTGCCGAGCGAATTCGTCGTCTCCGGCGCGGCCGCGGCCCGCCTCTTCGACGCCAACCAGATTTCAGCCGCCGCCGCCGTTGCGGTGACCGACGGCTGCCGCGCATGGATCGAAGGACAGGGCGCCACCGCCTCGATCTACGTGATCGACAACACCGCACTGGCCGTTCACGCCGAACGGATGGACGGTCAGCAGCCCCATGCCATGCAGACCGCGCTGCTCAAGGCGGAAACGGCGCTGCGGGGCCGCGGGCCGACCTCCAGCCGGGAAGCCGGGGTGCACAACAATCCCGGCGGCTACCCGCGCTCGGTGACGCTGTTCGGGTTTTATTCGGTGGCCGGGGGGGTGCCGATCGTCGTCGACAACCAACTCATCGGGTCGGTGGGCGTTTCGGGCACGGACGGGCATGACGAAGCCTGCGCGGTGGCCGGCCTGGAGGCGGCCTTCGGCGACCGCGCCACGGTGCCTGTCTACTAAGGGGCCACCGGGAGCCTGACGCTACACGCCCGGGCAGATCCCGGGAAAATCGGCAACCAA
>JAPOPO010000499.1 GCA_026712885.1 Rhodospirillales bacterium
AAGTCCGCGATGTCCACGGCGCGCAGCATCTCCAGCGCGCGCTGGCTGCGCTCCGCCGACGGCACGTTGCGCATGCGTAGGCCGAACTCGACGTTCTGCGCCACGGTCATGTGCGGGAAGAGCGCGAAGTGCTGGAACACCATGGCGGTGTTGCGCTCGTGCGGCTCCAGGTGCGTGCAGTCGCGGCCCGCGATCAGAATCTGGCCGTCCGTCGGCTCGTCGAAGCCGGAGATCATGCGCAGCGTGGTGGTCTTGCCGCAGCCCGACGGGCCGATGAAGGAAATGTACTCGCCCTGCGCGATATGGAGCGTCATCTCGTCGACGGCGAGGATATCCCTGCCGAAGCGCTTGGTGACGTTGATCAGATCGACGGCGATGTCACTCATGCCGCTCCCTACCGTCCCCCTGCCTCCCGGCCGCCGCGCGGCCCCGCCTCGTCGGCCCTACCGCAAACTGTTGTTATTATTACGTTCTTGCGCGAGCCAAGATTAAGTCTAACTGTCGCCCGAGCGCGCCGTCAACACGAGCGCGCGCGAGCGTTTGCGGCTGCGCGGCCTCAGCGCGCTGCCGGTCGTCTCGAACGTGGCTTCGCCGGCAGCCCTCAACTAACATTCGAACCGAACCGCCGAACGGTACCGATCACGCCGCGGGCTGAGGGAGAAGGGGTAAGCCAATGGTCGAACTGGTTGCCCACGTCGCACTGCAGCGCCTGATCGAGGCGGCGGAGGCGGTTGAGGAGAGCCTCATGCCGAACGAGCGCGAGATGCTGCACAGCCTAAGGGCGAAGTATCTCGTTCCCATCGACGTCGATCCCTTCGACGCGACGGCCCTCGAAGTCATCCTGCGCAACGTCGAGGTGCGCAAAGGATACCGCTTCGATCCGCGCAAGGATGGCGGCCGGGTCATTGATTTGCCGCGCACCGGGGATAAGAAGGCGTGAGAAACGTTGACCTCGTCGAGCAGGCAGACGCCGGGCCAACGCTCTCCACCGGGGCGGACGCCTGGAAATTCCAACAAACATCCGAAGGGAAGCATCGAACATGATCAAACGCACTCTCGGGGCCGCTCTGGTCGCGGCCGGCCTGGCGTTCTCAGGTGCGGCAGCCCAGGCCGCCGACTACTCGATCGATTCGGCCCACAGCTTCGTTCAGTTCAAGATCTCCCACGTCGGCGTTTCCTGGATGATCGGCACCTTCGAGCAGGTGTCGGGCAGCTTCACCTACGATTCGGAGGCGGGGCCGGAGGGTCAGTCGATCACGGTCGAGATCGACACGGCCAGCGTCGACACAAACCACGCGGAACGCGACAAGCACCTGCGCTCGGCCGACTTCCTGGATGTCGACGAGTTCCCCACGGCGACCTTCGTCAGCACCGGCTACGAGGGCGATGCCGAGGGCGGCGTGATGACCGGAGACCTGACGCTCCACGGAGTCACCAAGCCGATCGCCATCGCCGTCAAGAGGGTGGGCGAAGGGAAGGACCCTTGGGGCGGCTATCGTGCCGGCTTCGAAGGCTCGGTCACGATCACCCGGAAGGACTTTGGCATGGGCTACAACCTGGGCCCGGCGTCCGAAACCATGGAGCTCTCCCTCTTCATCGAGGGCACCCGCAACTAGCGCCTGCGGCGGTTTCGCCTTTCGTCGGGAGAGACCATGTGGAGGAGCGGCAAGGACCACTACGGGCTCGTCGCAATCGGCCTTCACTGGAGCATCGCCATCGCCTTCACGGGCCTCGTCGGGCTCGGCGCCTGGATGGTGGGGCTCACCTATTACGATCCCTGGTACAACGACTCCCTCGCGCTCCATAAGGCCGTCGGGATCGTGGTGCTGGCGCTGGCACTGGCCAAGTTCTGCTGGAAGATCGTCGACCGCAAACCCGGATACGGGCCGGAGGTCAGCGCTTACGAACGCGCCGGCGCCACCGCCATGCACTGGTTTCTGGGCGCGCTCCTGATCGTGCTGCCGGTCACCGGCTACCTGATCTCGACCTCGGAGGGGGCGGGCATCGACGTGTTCGGGCTCTTCGAGGTGCCCGCGTTCTTCGACGTATCCACCGGTGCCCGTGACCTCGCCATCGATATCCACTACTACTTGGCCTACGGTGGTATCGCGCTCGTCGGCATTCACGCCATCGCGGCCCTCAAGCACACCTTCGTCGACAAGGGATCGACGCTGATCCGCATGCTGATCCCGCGCCCGCGTTCGGAGCCTGGCGATCGGTCCATGAAGTAGACGCGTTTTGACAGAAGTGGCCCGATCCCGATGACCGAGTTTCCGAGAACGCTTCTCGATGGCTATCGTTCGTTCAAGAACGACCGCTATGTCCGGGAGCATGCCCGCTACCGCGCGCTCGCCGAGGACGGGCAGAAACCCGAGGTCATGGTTATCGCTTGCTGCGATTCCCGGGCGGCGCCGGAGACCATCTTTGACGCTTCGCCGGGCGAGATTTTCGTCGTCCGCAATGTCGCCAATCTGGTACCGCCCTATGAGCCGACCGGCGCCCATCACGGCACCTCGGCTGCGCTGGAGTTCGCCGTCCAGAGTCTGAGGGTCCAGCACATCGTGGTGCTCGGCCACGGGCGCTGCGGCGGCATTCGGGCGGTCCTGCATCCGGCGGCGGAGCCGCTCTCTCCCGGCGACTTCATCGGCAAGTGGATGAAGCTGCTCGGGCCCGCCACCGACGAAATAGAGGCCGCCGGCCCGTTGTCGGATGCCGAGCGGCAGACCGCTCTCGAGCGGGCCTCCATTCGTCATTCGATCGCGAACCTGCGGACCTTTCCCTGCGTCTCAATCCTGGAGGATCGCGGCCGGCTCAGGCTGCACGGCGCCTGGTTCGACATCGCCCACGGCGAGCTCTGGACGATGAACCCGGCCACGGGAGACTTCTCCAAGGCGGCGTGAGGGGAGGGGACGGGCGAGGGAGCCCGTTCGACATTTCGCGCTCGAAGACGTCGACGCGGCGCGCAACGGTAAGCGTGGCGACCGGATCCCGTATCGTTCCGGCCGTCCGTCGGGGCGACGCTCCCTGTAACGTTCGGCGGCGCGACCTGCCGCGGCGGGCCGCGCGCCGATAGCCAGCCTCAGATCAGCTCGATGCTGGTCGCCTGTGGCCCGCGCGGGCCTTGGGTGATCTCCAGCCGCACGCGCTGCTGAGGCTCCAAATCGTCGAGGCCGGAGCGGGCGAGGACTTTGGCATGGATGAACACGTCCTGCCCGCCGCTGTCCGGCGTGACGAAGCCGTAGCTCTTGCCGACGTTATAGAACTTGACCGTACCTTCGATTTCCTCGGTCGGGCCCATCGGCTCGTTGTAGCGCCGGGCCTGATAGCCTCCGGGGTCGGGGCGGCGCGGTCGGTCGCCCCGCGGCGGCATAACGGTCGCGGTCGAGGTGTCGACGTTATGGATCTGCGAGACCTGCGGACCCTTTTGCCCTTGCACGATTTCGCAGGTGACGGTGGCCCCCTGGGGCAGCGAATCGTATCCCGCCCGCTCGACCGCAGAGACATGACAGAAGACGTCTGGCGAGCCGTCGTCAGGTACGAGGAAGCCGAATCCCTTGGTCGGGTTGAACCACTTGACCTGGGCCGTAATCGAATCGCCTTCGGGAGGCGGCGAACTGATGTCAGACATGATGGACCAACTTATTTTCTGTGAGACGGGCGCTTCGGCGGGTTCTCCCGCTTCGTTTGGTTCACCATCATAGCGGCTTCCGCGCCGCCTCCCCATCCCATTCTGCGCTTTCCGCACGATCCGGTGTGAATTTCTTCGAAAGTGCTCACGTGTCCAAGGCGCGAGACATTGACGGCAAGGGCCGCACCGCCTTACCGTCCGCGACAGATCACGCAACGCCGCCGGGGAGGCTGCAGCCATGTCAGAATCGAAGGGAATCGCCTATTGCCAGGGACAATTCATGCCGATCGAGGAGGCGTCTATACCCATCCTCGACCCGGCCTTCCACAAGAGCGACGTGGTGTTCGACGCGGTCACGGTGTGTGACAACGCATTCTTCCGCCTCGACGATCATATGGACCGCTTCTATGCCTCGTGCGAGCACGTCCGGCTTACGCCGCCCATGCCAGACGCGCAGATCAGGAGCATCATGGCGCAATGCGTTCATCGCGCCGGCCTCTCCGATTCAATTGTCTACATGCTCTGCACCCGCGGCCGCTACGCCGGAGGCGCCGCCTTTGGTGACCCGCGCACCGCCGAGAACGAGCTGATCGCCTATGCGGTGCCGTTTTATACGATCGTCGCCGAGCCAAAGATGAAGTCGGGGGCGCATCTCTGGATCGCCCAGACACGCCGCGCGCCGGATGCTGCCATCAACCAGCGCTGCAAGAACTTCAACCGGATGGACCTCACCGCCGCCCACTTCGAGGCGCTCGACGCCGGCGCGGACCAGCCCGTGCTTCTTTCCACCGACGGCTATCTGACCGAAGGCCCCGGCTTCAACGTCTGGATCATCCGGGACGGCAAGGCGCTCACCCCCGGCGACAACCTGCTGGAGGGGATCACCCGCAAGACCGTGTTCGATCTCTGCCAGGACATCGGCCTCGAGGCCGTGGCGACCGATCTCCGGCCCGAAGAACTGGAGAGCGCCGGCGAGGCCTTCATCTCGTCGTCCGCCGGCGGGGTCGTTCCGGTCGTCCGGGTCAACGACAAGCCCATCGGCAATGGTGCGCCCGGCATCACCACCGGCCGGCTCTCCGACCTATACTGGGCGAAGCGCGCCGACGGCTGGCACTCGACGCCGGTGGCGGACCTGCTGGAGCCCGAAGAGGAGCAGGCGGCGAGCGCTTAGGGCCGGGCACCAAGGCGCTCCAGCGAAGCCGGCGCGACGGAGAAAATCTCGCCCCAGCCGGCGATGCGGCTCGGGTCGGCGCCCGCGAGCGCGAGCGTGCCCCACAATGCCGCCGCCACACTGTCGTAGACCGGGCGGCCGGCTTCCGCCTCCAACGCCTGCGCGTGGGGAGCCCCCATCAGGTTCGTGCAGACGGCGGCAATCGCCTCAGGCTCAGCGCCCGTCACGGAGCGGATCATTCCTTCGGTTGTTGCCGGCGGGATAGATGCGTAGCCGAAGGTATCGGCGCTATCGAGGTGGCGCTCGGCCACGCAGTCGAAACCCTCGCGCCGATAGGTGTCGATGATCGCCTCCTGCAGCACGTCCTCGAACGGCGTGACCAGGGCGAAGCGCTTGACTCCCCGGCTGCGGAAGAGCTCGGCCAGCGCCAGCGTCGCGCTCGTCGCCGGAATGCCGGTCTCGCGCGCGATTGATTGGCAGAGCCGGCGGTCGAAGTCCGGGCCGAGCCAGCTGCCTGCCGTTCCGTTCCAGCAGATCGCGTGGACGCGCGCGTCGGCCAGCATGCGCGCAGCAGCGAGCATCGGCTCGTCGGCGAACTGGGCCGCCGAGTCCTCGCCAAGCGAGATCTGAGTCACCCGCACCCGGCTGAAGTGCGCGGTCACGTCGGGCAGGTCCGCGAGCAGAGCGTAGGTCACGGGTTCCAGCACCGTGTTGAGCGACGGCGTGATCATGCCTATGCGCGTTTGACTCGGCATGGGCTCCTCCGTTCCGGCGCTACGATGCGCCGACGCTGGCGTTGGGGGACATCACGTGGGCGGCGCCGGTTGCGGAGCCGCTGTCAGGCTCCCAGACCACCGCGTTGGGGCAGGCGTATGCGGACGGATGCACGCCGTGCTGGTGCACCGAGAGCGCAAACCGGGCCTCGAGCAAGGCAAGTGTCTCTGCCGGCAAGCGCGCGTCCGCCTCGACGACGTCGGAGCCGTCCATATTGATGCGCGCGCAGTGCGCGGCGTCGTCCAGGCTCATACCGAAATCGACGAGGAAGGAGAGCAGCTGCGCGACGGCGGGAAGGATGCGGCGCCCGCCGGAGGCGCCGAGCGCAGCGCGCCTGCCGTCCGCGAACTCGACGATCGTCGGGCACATGTTGGAGAGCGGCCGCTTGCCGGGCGCGATCGAATTGGGGCCGCCCGGCCGGGGGTCGAACCACATGATTCCATTGTTCATCAGGATCCCGGTCTGCGGCAGCATCACCTTGGCCCCGAAGGGGGATAGCAGCGTCTGGGTCAGCGCAACCACGCTGCCGTCCCGATCGGCCGCGCCGAGATGGCTGGTGCAAGACGCACGGTCGGCATCGGTGCCCGCGCCCATGCCCCGAAGCCGCTCAGCATATGCCGCCTGCAACGCCTCGGCGTAAGCCAGGTAGGTATCGCCGTCAGGAGCCTCGCCCGGGTCGAGCGAGGTGGTAAGACGGTCCAACACGTCCGCCAACGTCGGCCCGGCGGTCAATCCCGGTGCGGTCCCGATCCGGGCATCGCGGTAGCCGGTCACGGGCGCTTCCTCGATCTGAGCCTCGTAGACTGCCAGGTCAGCCGCCGAGAGACGCCCGCCGAGCGCCGCCATGTCGGCGCAAATGGCCTGCGCGATCTCGCCCGTGTAGAAGTCGGTGGGTCCGGCCTCGGCGAGCTGGCGCAGGGTGTCCGCGAGCCGGCCCAACCGGATACGCGGCGCGTCCCCGGTCCATGGCGCGGCCAGCGGGAACCCGTCCGCCAGATACGCGGCGGCGCAGCCGGTGTCACTTGCGAGCTCCGGCGCCGATGCCGCAATCGCGACGGTGGCGTGCCAGTCCACCTCCATGCCCCGCTCGGCGAGTTCGCTCGCGGGCGCCACGAGGTCGGCCCAGCTCCAGGTGCCGAAGCGCTCACACGCCAACCCGAGGCCTGCAACCTGCCCCGGCACAGCCACCGCGAGCGGGCCGCGCATGTTGCGGTCCTCCAGCACCGCCGGCCAGCCGAACAGGTCTGCCCCAACCTCGCCGGTGAGCGGATAGTCCGCAGGATTCAACGTAGCCGCCGCGACCATGCCGAAGGAGACGGCGTACGTCCGTGCCTCCCCTGCGGGGCGGACCAGCATGTACCCGCCGCCGCCGAGCCCGCTCATCCAGGGTTCGACCGCGGCCAGTGCAAGGCTTGCGGCGATGGCGGCGTCGACCGCATTGCCGCCCTCGGCCAGTACCCGCGCGCCGACCTCGGACGCGGCCTGGTGCTGGGTAGCCACCACGCCGCCGTGGCTCGACACTGCGGGCTTGCATACGACCCAGCGTTCCGGCCTTTCTGTCACCGCCGCACCTCTCAACTGCTGCAGGGTGGGTCGGGTGCCGCGGCCGTTACACGCTCTGCCAATTCGCGCTCTTCTCCACCGCGTCGGCGACCCTGAGCACGGTGAGGTCTTCAAAGTGGCGACCGACAATCTGGAAGCCGATGGGCAGATCGTCGCTTATTCCGCAGGGCACGCTGATCGCGGGATGGCCGGTCAGGTTGAACTGCGGCGTGTTGTTGATCATGCCGAGCGCGCGCGACATGTACTCCCCGAAATCGGCATCCAGGCTCGGAATAGGCGTGGCCAAATGCGGGATGGTCGGCAGCACCAGCACGTCCACGTCGGCAAGCGCCTTGTCAAAGGCTGCGGTCAGCCGCCCGCGCTGGTTCTGCGCCTTCGCGTAGTAGGTGCCGTGGTAGTAGCGCTTGAGGTAAGCGCCCAGCAGGAGCACGTTCTTCACGGTGAGCGGATAGTCGTTCTGGCGGGTCTTCGCGGCGCGCGACGCATGCTCCAGGAACTGCGTGTCGTAGTAGCCGAACCAGCCGGTGCCGACCCC
>JAPOPO010000130.1 GCA_026712885.1 Rhodospirillales bacterium
CCTCTATCATGCGATCGGGGACGACTGGCTCTGGTGGAGCCGGCTGACGTGGGATGAGTCCAAGCTCGCCGCCAACCTCGTCTCGAACGAGACGGAAGTCTACGTCGCCGAGGCCGACGGCGAGGAAATCGGCCTGATCGAGCTGAACCTGCGGCCGGCACCGGATATCGAGCTGCGCTACTTCGGCCTGATTCCGACGTGGATCGGCAAAGGGCTCGGCGGCTGGCTGCTCGCCCACGCGCTCGCCGCCGCCGGGCGCCACCGGCCCCGCCGCATGATCCTCAACACCTGCACCCTGGACCACCCCGGCGCCCTCGCCTTCTACCAGCGGCACGGCTTCGTCATCACCCACAGCGAAGTCGATATCGTCGACGACCCTCGGCTGATCGGCCTTCTGTCCCGTGACACGGCCCCCCATATCCCCCTGGCCCGCCCCGCCGACGGCTGATCGGGCGCGCTTGTCGCGCAGCACTCCCACTCGATAGATTGGAGCTATGACTGACACGAAGAGCGACACGGCGGCACGGGCCATCTGGAAGGCC
This sequence comes from Rhodospirillales bacterium, assembly GCA_026712885.1. Lineage (GTDB taxonomy): Bacteria > Pseudomonadota > Alphaproteobacteria > UBA828 > UBA828 > WTGU01. The sequence continues at coordinate 543 of JAPOPO010000130.1, forward strand.
TGGAGCGGCCATCACCTGATCGACGGCCTGCCCGAGGGGTGCCGGCCGAGCACCACCGCCGAGGGCTACGCAGTGCAAGATGCGCTCGCGCGCCTTGCCGGCGCCACGCCCGTGGGCTGGAAGATCGCGGCCACCAGCGAGGCCGGCCAGAAGCACATCGGCGTGGATGGCCCCCTCGCCGGGCGCCTGTGGCAGAGCAAGCTCCACCAGAGCGGCACCAAGCTGCCGGCCGGCCACCTGCACATGGCGGTGGTCGAGGCAGAGTTCGCCTTTCGCATGGGCCGGGACCTGCCCGGTGGCAACGGCGACTACACGGTGGACGCGGTCGTGGACGCGGTGGCGGCGCTGCACCCGGCCATCGAAATTCCAGATTCGCGCTTCAGGGACTTCACCGTTGTCGGTGCCGCCCAGCTCATCGCCGACAACGGCTGCACCGAGTACTGCGTGCTGGGACCGGAGGCGCCGGAGAGTTGGCGTGAGGTCGATCTCGCCGCCCATCCGGTCGTCGTCTCCATCAATGACGAAGAGGCCGCCACCGGCAAGGGCGCAAACGCGCTTGGCGATCCGCGCATCGCGCTGACCTGGCTCGCCAACGACCGGGTCCGCCACGGCGTGCCCCTCGCCGCCGGCGACGTGGTCATCACCGGCACCTGCATCGTGCCCGCGCCGATCGCACACAAGAAACACGTGCGCGCCGATTTCGGGGCGCTGGGCGCGGTCGAGGTGGCGCTGGCCTCCTTCTAGCTCGTGTCAGGCTCGGCACCCACCGGCCGGCGGGCCTTGACCAGCCAACCGAGCAACAGGGTCGCGACCACCGCGCCGATCAGCTGGGCGACGATGAAGGCCGGCATGTGCAGCGGCATGATCCCGGAGAAGGTATCGGTGAGCGAGCGGGCGATGGTTACCGCCGGGTTCGCGAACGACGTGGACGACGTGAACCAGTATCCCGCGGTGATGAAGAGACCGACGCCGTAAGGCACTAGCTCGGGCCGAAAGCGCAGGCAGCCGAGGATCGTCGCGATCAGCCCGAATGTCGCCGTGAACTCGCCGAGCCATTGGGAGAAGCCGGTTCGCTCCTTCAAGGACGCGGCGACGATGGGCTCCTCGAACATGCCGTGCGCCAGCATCGCGCCGCAGATGCCGCCGGCCACTTGCGCCAGCAGGTAGAGCCCTGCATCGCGCAGGCCGATCTCGCGCCGGATCACGAAGCAGAGCGTGACGGCGGGGTTGAAGTGCGCGCCGGAGATCGGGCCGAAGATCACGATCAGCACCACCAGAATCGCGCCAGTTGGGATTGTGTTGCCGAGCAGAGCGAGCGCGACGTTCCCGCCGGAGAGCGTCTCGCCCATGATGCCTGAGCCGA
>JAPOPO010000490.1 GCA_026712885.1 Rhodospirillales bacterium
GCCTGCCGGGTGGAGCACGACCACGGAGAGAGCTTCGCGGCCGCGGAAGGCCTCGATCGCCGCCGCCCCCGTATCGCCCGAGGTGGCTGCGAGGATCGTCGCCGTCCGCCCGCGCTTCGCCAGCACCGCGTCCAGCAGGCGCGCGACCATCTGAAGCGCAAAGTCCTTGAACGCCAGCGTCGGCCCGTGGAAGAGCTCCAGCAGCCATTGGTCGGGGCCGAGCTGCACCAGCGGTGCCGCCGCAGGGTGGTCGAAGCCGGCGTAGCTCTCCGCCGCGATGGCCGCGAGTTGCGTGCGCGAGAAGGCGCGCCCGGTGAACTCCGCCACGACGGTGGCGGCGACGTCCGCATAGGGCCGGCCGCTGAGCGCCTCGAGCGTATCGGTGTCGAGGGTGGGCCAGCGCTCGGGCAAGTAGAGGCCGCCGTCACGCGCGAGACCCTGGAGCAGGGCGTGTTCGAACGAGACCGTCCGCCCTCCGGTCTGCCGCGTGCTGATGTAGCGCAAGCCGCGCTCTCCGTACTCTTCCGGCTACTTCCGGACTCTTCCGGCCCGGTCCAGACTATACGCGCCCGCCACCGGCCGGCAAGGAAACGCCGCCCGTGGCGGGAATCTCGCCATTTGGCCGGGGCGCCCGAGGGTTGTACGCTGCGCCCGCGGCCCGAGGCGGCCACTGAGCCGGCCGGTGGCGCGCATGAGCGATTAAGGGAGACACACACATGCTTCGATCGTTGCGAACGGTGGCCCTGGCAGGTGCCGCCACGGTGGCCGGCGCCGCATTGGCGCTGGGCGCTCTCGACACCAAACCCGCCAAAGCCGAAAGCGGCGGCACGCTGATCTGGTCGATCCCGGCGGCGATGAGCCTGTTCGACCCGCCGCAGTCCTGCGGCTGGCTCACGAAGAACGCCACCCACATGATCTTCGACGGCCTGGTCGAGCTGGAGCTCGGCAAGCCGGAGGAGGGATGGGCGACGCTCCGGCCGGCGCTCGCCGAGTCCTGGACCGTCTCCGAGGATGGCCGGACCTACACCTTCAACCTGCGCAAGGGCGTCAAGTTCCACGACGGCACGCCCTTCAACGCCGAGGTGGCGAAGTGGAACTACGACCGCTTCTCCAACCCCGACGCGCCGCAATACAACTCGGTCGCCAACGCCTACCTGAACTTCTACGCGCGCTGGATCGAGTCCAGCCGTGTGGTCGACGAGCACACCTTCGAGATCGTGCTCATCCAGCCGCACTACGAGTGGCTGCAGATCGGCCAGTCCTCCTGCGGGCAGCCGGAAATGATCAGCCCGACCGCGTGGGAGAAGCACGGCGATCAGGACATCGCGCTCCATCCAGTCGGCACCGGTCCGTTCAAGTTCGTCGAGCGTGAAATCGACGTGATGGTCGTGCTCGAGCGCAACGACGACTACTACGGCGAGCCGGCCAAGCTCGACTACATGGTCTATCGCCAGATCACCGACCCGGCGACGCGCATCGCGGCGCTCAGGGCCGGCGAGATCAACATGGTCACCGAGCCCACCTGGGACGAGATCGAGAACCTGGTCGACGAGGGCTTCCAGCTTCTGCTGCAGCCCAACGTTCCCTCGGTCTGGTACGCCGCGTTCAACATGAATCACCCGGCGCTGCAGGACGTGCGCGTGCGCAAGGCGATCAACATGGCGATCGACCGTGAGGGCGTGGCCCGCGAGGTGCTGAGAGGCACCGGCAAGGCCGAGCACGGCATGCTCTCCGCCGGCACCTTCGCCTACGATCCCGACTATGCGCCCTATCCCTACGACCCCGAGGGCGCCAAGGCGCTGCTTGCCGAGGCCGGCTACGGGGACGGCGGGCTGGAGCTCACCTTCGAGATCTTCGACTACGGCTGGAACGAGGCCTGGGAAAAGTGGATGCAGCGCGACCTCAAGAAGGTCGGCATCGACCTCAAGCTGGAGAAGCTGGAGTGGATGACCTATCTCGGCAAGTGGCTCCAGGGCATGCCCGAGACCGTGGCGATGAACAGCATGGGCTGGGGCTGGTCGGTGCCGTACTGGACCGCCCACGCCACCCGTTGCGACCATCACCCGCCGAACGGCATCAACGGCGGCTGGTACTGCAACGAGAAGGTCGATGCGCTCTACCAGCAGGCGATCCAGACCGAGGATCAGGCTGAGGCCACGAAGCTCTATCGCGAGGCCAACCGCATCATCATGGAGGAGGACGTCGCCTTCGTGCCGGTGTTCAGCTACCACAATCCGATCGTTCTGGCGCCCAACGTGAAGGGCTTCGTGAACGGTCAGGAGAACTGGTACGACTACACCCTGCCCTGGGTTGAGGAGTAGGGAGCAGGAAGCAGCGCAAGAGGCCGCCGGGCATAATGCCCGGCGGCCGGCTGCGTGCGGCGCGGGTAAGCGCCGCAGCGACTGTGAGTCCGTTAGCGTGATTGTCCACTTGCCTACGGGAGGCGCCGCCGCGCCATGACGCGGTTCATCGTCATGCGCCTCCTCACGATTGTCCCGATCATGTTCGGGGTGTCGTTCTTCGTCTTCATTCTGGCGCATCTCGCGCCCGGCGACGTCACCACGACGCTGACGGGGCCTTACGCGACCGAGGAGACGCGCGAGCAGATCCGCGAATCCCTCGGGCTGAACGAGCCGCTCCCGGTCCAGTACGGCAAGTGGCTGAGTCACATCCTCCAGGGCGAGTTCGGCAAGTCGATCGCCAACCGGCGCATGGTCGCCGAGCTGATCTTCCCGAAATTCGCGAACTCCCTGATCCTGGCGCTGACCAGCGCGGCGCTTGCCTACGTCATCGGTCTCTTCGCCGGAATATTTGCGGCGTCTCGGCCCTACGGCTATTTCGACCGATTTACCATCGCCGGCACCCTTATGTTCGGCAGCATCCCGCCCTACTGGTTCGGGCTGTTGCTGGTGCTCTTGTTCTCGCTGACCTGGCGCTGGCTGCCGGCGACGGGCATGACCAAGATCGTCGGCGGTGGCGGGCCGATCGACGTCATCCTGCATCTGATCCTGCCAACTATCGCCGCGGGCGCGGCGCCCGCGGCGATCATCGCGCGCACCGTCCGCGCGACCATGCTCGAGATCCTGAGCCAGAACTACATCAAGGTCGCCCGCGCCAAGGGCATTCGGCGCGGCGTGATCCTGCGCAAGCACGCGCTCCGCAACGCGCTGCCGCCGATTGCCACAATCTGCGGCCTGCAGCTCGGCTACCTGCTGGGCGGCGTGCTCTTCGTCGAGGTGATCTTCGCCTGGCCCGGCATCGGCTATCAGCTCTGGCAGGCGATCCAGGCGCGCGACATCCCCACCATTCAGGGCGCCTCGCTGATCATCGGGGCCGCCTTCGTTCTGGTGAACCTCGCGGTCGATGTGTTCAACGCCTACACCGACCCCAAGATCCGCATCTCCGAGGGAGTGCGCTCGCGATGACGGACGCGCCGGGTCTCCACAGCCAATCGGTGCGGCAGCGCTCAGCGGCCGAGCTCCGGCGCGAGAACCTCCACATCATGTGGCGGACGCTGACGCTCGCCTGGCACGCCTATGCCAAGGACAAGGCGGCGGTGGGTGCGCTGGTCTTCATGGTGATCGTGGTGCTGATCTCGATCTTCGCGCCCTGGATCAGCCCGCACGACCCGACCGAGGCGGTCGGCACCCGCGGCGGCCTGCCAGGGACCGACGGCCTCCTCCTCGGGGGCGACATGGACGGCCGCGACATGCTGTCCCGCCTCTTCTGGGGCGGGCGGGTGTCGCTGCTCATCGGCGTCGTGCCGACCGTTGCGGCCACCTTCATCGCCGTCGTGCTCGGCCTCTTCGCCGGCTACGTCGGCGGCTGGTTGGACCAGGTGGTGATGCGCATCCTCGACGTCTTCTTCGCCTTTCCGCTGGTGCTGCTCGCCATCGTCATCGCCGGCATCCTCGACCCCGGCGTCGCCACGCTGATCCTCTCCATCACCGTGGCGCTCGTGCCCTACATCGCGCGCCTGGTGCGAACCACCACGGTCTCGGTCAAGCAGGAGCCCTATATCGAGGCCGCGCGCGCCGGCGGCGCCACGACTCCCACCATCCTCGCCCGCTACGTCCTGCCCAACATGCTGGCGCCGGTGATCGTCTATTCGACGACGCTGATCGGCCTGATGATGGTGGTGGGCTCCGGCCTCTCCTTCCTCGGCCTCGGCATCCAACCGCCGGACGCAGACTGGGGCACGATGGTCTCCGACGGCCGCGCGGTGCTGAAGAGGGCGCCGCACGCGACCGCCTTCCCGGGCTTCATCATCGTGATCGTGTCGCTCGCCTTCTCCTTCATCGGCGACGGGCTGCGCGATGCGCTCGACCCCCGCGCCAGGGTGCGCTGAGGGAGGCGCCCGGTGAGCGAGCCGATCCTCAGCGTGCGCGGTCTCAAGACCCACTTCCGCCTGCGCACCGGCACCTTGAAGGCGGTGGACGGCCTCTCCTTCGAGCTTCAGGCCGGGCGCGTGCTGTGCATCGTGGGCGAATCCGGCTCGGGCAAGAGCGTGACGGCGCAGTCGATCATGCGCCTGATCGAGCTGCCGGGGCGGATCGTCGACGGCGACATCTCCTTCCGCAACCAGGACCTGCTGGCGCTCACGGAGCACGAGATGGAGGACCTGCGCGGCAACCGCATCGGCATGATCTTCCAGGACCCGATGACCTCGCTCAATCCGGTCTTCACCATCGGCGAGCAGATCGTCGAGACCATCATCGCGCACACCGGCGCGAGCAAGGAGGAGGCCCGCGCCCGCGCGGTCGAGCTGATGCGCCTCGTCGGCATCCCCGAGCCCGAGGGGCGCCTCGCCGACTACCCGCACCAGTTCTCGGGCGGGATGCGCCAGCGCGTGCTGATCGCCATCGCCATCGCCTGCGAGCCCGACATCCTCATCGCCGACGAGCCGACGACGGCGCTCGACGTCACCATCCAGGCCCAGATCCTGCGCCTGCTCTCTGACATCCAGAAGAAGCTCGGCAGCGCCATGATCCTCATCACCCACGACCTCGGCGTGGTCTCGGCCATGGCCGACGAGGTGCTGGTGATGTATTCCGGCAGGATGGTCGAGTACGGCGACGTGAAGACGATCTTCCGCAACCCCCGGCATCCCTACACCCTGGGCCTGCTGGATTCGATCATCAAGCTGGACGATTCCCGCGAGTCCGAGCTGCGCTCGATCTCCGGTCTGCCGCCGATCCCCATCGACCCGCCGCCGGGCTGCGCGTTCCGCGACCGCTGCGTCCACGCCATGGACATCTGCGGCCAGCAGGACCCGCCCTGGGTCGAGACCGCGACGGGGTCCACCGCCGTCTGCCACGCCGTCCAGGCGGAGGAAGCAGGCGGGCCGGGTGCGGGAGCCGCGCCATGAGCGATCCCACCGCCCCCGCCGGCGCGAGCGGCAGTGGGAATGGCCCCCTCCTCTCCGTCGAGGGGCTGGTCAAGCACTTCAAGCTCGACCCCAAGGGCCTGTTCGACGCGCCGCCGATCCTGCGTGCGGTCGACGGCGTCGATTTCGACGTGATGCGGGGGGAGACCCTCGGCCTCGTCGGCGAATCCGGCTGCGGCAAGTCCACCACCGCCCGCCTCATCCTGCGGCTGATCGAGGCCACCGCAGGCTCGGTCACGCTCGACGGCGAGGACGTGCTGGCCTGCACCAAGAGGGAACTTCTGGCGCTGCGGCGCGAGATGCAGATCGTCTTCCAGGACCCGCTGTCGTCGCTCAACCCGCGCATGTCGGTCGGCAACCAGATCGCCGAGCCGCTCCGCTTCCACGGCATCGGCGACAAGGTGGACCGCTTCGACCGCGCCCGCGAGTTCCTGGAGGTCGTCGGCCTCAGCAGCGACTATTACGACCGCCTGCCGCACGAATTCTCCGGCGGGCAGAACCAGCGCGTCGCCATCGCCCGCGCGCTCATCCTGCAGCCCAAGCTGCTGATGCTCGACGAGCCGGTCTCCGCGCTCGACGTCTCGATCCGCGCCCAGATCCTGCGCCTCCTGATCGACCTGCAGGGGCGTTTCCAGCTCACCTACGTCTTCATCTCCCACGACCTCTCGGTGGTGAAGCGCTTCTGCAACCGCACCGCCGTGCTCTATCTCGGCCGCATCGTGGAGATTGCGGAGAGCGAGAGCCTCTACCGCGAGCCGCTGCACCCCTACTCCCAGGCGCTGATCAGCGCGATCCCCGAGGCCAACCCGGACGGCCCGCGCGCGGACTCCCTCGGCGGCCTCGAAGGCGACGTGCCGAGCCCGATCAGCCCGCCCACCGGCTGCCCCTTCCACACCCGCTGCCCGCAGCGGATGCCCGAATGCTCCCAGGAGCGCCCCGAGCTCAAGGAAGTAAAGCCCGGCCACCAGGTCGCCTGTTTCCTGCACTAACCGCGGCGGGCAGTGCCTCACCCCGGCCCGAGGGACAGGATCGATGTGGGCCCGGTGCGAAACACCCGCGGGGCAATTTCCGGCCAGGATTCGCCGGGATCAGGTGGGATTAACCCGGATGGATGAGATGCCGCAGGA
>JAPOPO010000117.1 GCA_026712885.1 Rhodospirillales bacterium
ACCTTCGCCAAGATGGCGCCGCCGATCCGGAGCGAGACCAACCGCAAGGCGATGGTCGAAGGGCTCAAGGACGGCACCATCGACGCCATCGCGAGCGACCACGCGCCGCACGATCAGGAGAGCAAGCGCGTGCCGATGGAGCGCGCGGCCAACGGCATCGTCGGGCTGGAGACGATGCTGCCGCTCTCGCTCGAGCTTTACCACGGCGGGCATCTTCCGCTCCGCGAGGTGCTGCGCCGTCTCACCTCGGCGCCGGCCGACTTACTCGGCATCGACGCCGGCAGGCTGCGGCGCGGCGCGCCGGCGGACCTGGTGCTCTTCGATCTCGATGCGCCCTGGCAGGTCGACCGCGGTGTCTTCCGCAGCAAGTCGAGCAACACGCCCTTTGACGGCCGCCCAGTGCAGGGACGGGTCCTGCGCACGGTGGTGGACGGGCGCACGCTCTTTGCCGCCGGGACCTAACGGTGGACCGGCGCGCCGTGTCCTACGCCGACATCGCCACCGCCGGCCTCCGATGCCTGCCGCCGGAGACGGCGCACAACGCCGCGATCGCTCTGCTGGGGCTCGGCCGGCTGCCGGCGCCTCCGCCTCCCGACCCCGCGCTTGCGCTGAAGCTCTGGGGTCTGCGCTTCCCGACGCCCGTGGGGCTCGCCGCCGGCTTCGACAAGGGTGTCCGCTGCCCCGATGCGGCGGCCAAGCTCGGGCTTGGCTTCGGCGAAGCGGGCACGGTGACGCCGCAGCCGCAGCCCGGCAACCCCCGGCCCAGACTCCCCCGTCTCAGGCGCTAGCGCTCGCTGATCAACCGCTACGGTTTCAACAGCGCTGGGCTCGATATCGTCGCCGCACGGCTGGAACGATGGCGCACGGCGAATGGCGAGTCTCAGCGCCCGCTTGGCATCAATATCGGCGTGAACAAGGAGAGCGCCGATCCCGCGCGCGACTACACCGCCGGTCTCGCGCGCGTGGCCCCGTTCGCCGACTACGTGGCAGTGAACGTCTCCTCGCCCAACACGCCGGGGCTGCGGGCGTGGCAGGCGGGTGATGCGCTCCACCGCCTGCTGGCGGCGCTGACGGATACCCATGCCCGTCTCGACCGGGCGCCGCCCATCATGCTCAAGCTCGCGCCGGAGATTGACGACGAATCTCTGGAAGCGCTGTCCGAGGCCATCGAGGGCGCGCCCATCGCCGGCCTGATCCTCACAAACACGACGACCACGCGCCCGCCCGGCCTGGTCTCGCGCCAGCGGGGGGAGGAGGGCGGCCTCAGCGGCCCGCCGCTGGCGCCGCGCGCGCTTGAAGTTGTACGGCGCGCCTATGCCTTGAGCGGCGGACGCCTGTCGTTGGTCGGTGTGGGCGGGATCGATTCGGCGGAGGCCGCCTACGCCCGCATCCGCGCGGGCGCGAGCCTGATCCAGCTTTACACCGCGCTGGTCTATCGGGGCCCGCGTCTCGTCGGCGAGATCACGCAGGGGCTTGCCCGGCTGCTCGCGGCCGATGGCTTCGCCTCAATAAGCGACGCGGTCGGCGCCGATCACCGGGCCTCCGCTGCGCGCGGTCACGAAGCGACAGCAATTTCTTCCGCAATGGCCCGCGCCGCAGCCAGCGGATCCGGCGCCTGCGTGATCGGGCGGCCCACGACCAGCGCGGTCGCGCCGGCGCGCGCCGCATCGGCCGGCGTCGCCACCCGCGCCTGATCGCCCTTGCGGCTGCCCTTCCCGCTTGCCGGGCGAATGCCGGGGACCACGATAGCGAAGTCCGGGCCGTGAGCCGCGCGCAGCGTCGCCACCTCGTGCGGGCTCGCGATCACGCCGGCCAGCCCGGATTCGTGGGCCAGCGCCGCGAGGCGCAGCACCTGATCGTGTGCGGAGCCCGCGATGCCCTGCCGCGCCAACGCCTCGGCGTCGAGGCTGGTGAGCACGGTCACGCCGAGCAGGTTGGGCGGGGCGACGCTCCGGCGCGCAGCTTCCTCCTCCGCAGCCGCCCGCGCCGCCCGCATCATGGCGCCGCCGCCGGCAGCGTGGATGGTGAGATAGTGCGGCTCCAGCGCGACCACGCTGCGCACGGCGCCCGCGACGGTGTTCGGGATGTCGTGCAGCTTGAGGTCGAGGAAGAGCGGCCGGCCGGCGGCGTGCACCGCGCTCACGCCATCCGGCCCGTGCGCACAGAAATACTCGAGCCCCAGCTTGAGCCCGCCCACCGCCGGTGCGAGCAGTCCCGCCAGCCGCTCGACCGCAGGCCGGTCGCGCGCATCCAGGGCGCAATAGAGAGCAATGTTCGGCATGAGCATCCTGTCCCGGCCCGAATAGTCTACCTTCGCACCGGGCGCGGAACGACCGCAGAGCGGGAGAGCAGGGGGCACGGATGAGCCAGGCGGCGAAAGAGATCGCGGCGGTCCTGCTCGATACCGGCGCCTTCCTGGTGCGGCCCGATGCGCCGTTTCGCCTCACCTCGGGGCTCTACGCGCCCTTCTACGTGAATTGCCGGCTGATCCTCTCGCGGCCCGACGCGCGTGCTCAGGCGGCGGCGGCGCTGGCGGCCACCGTGCCGCAGCCCGCCACCACGGTCGTCGCTGGCGGCGTCACCGCGGGCGTCCCCTACGCCACCCTCGTCGCCGACCGCCTGGCGTTGCCCATGGTCTATGTCCGGACCGAGGCCAAGGCCCACGGCACCGCGGGCCGCATCGAGGGCGGCGACGTCGCCGGCGAGCGCGTCCACCTGATCGAGGACCTGATCTCGACCGCCGGCAGCATCCTCGCCTTTGCGCAGGCGCTGCGCGACGCGGGGGCGGAGGTCGACCGGGTGAGCGTGCTGTTCTCGCGCGCGGGCGAGTCGGCGCAGCAGGCGCTGGATGAGGCTGGTCTCGCGCTCACCGCCATCTGCGATCTCGATACGCTGCTTGCGGTGGCGCTTGGTAGCGGGCGCATCGACGAGCAGGGGCTTGAAGAGGTCCGGGCCTTCCTCGCCGATCCCGAAAGCTGGTCCGCCCGCCACGCGGATTAGGGTGCGCCCGCGCAATCAAAAGTCGATGGCGCGGCCCTTGCGCTCCCAGTCGCCGTAGCGCGTGGGCTCCGGCCCGGCCGGGCCGCCGGTTTCGGGGACGGGTTCGGTCTCGTCGCCGCCACCGTTGTTGGCGGCAGTCCCCGATTCCGCCACTGCCACGGCCGCCGCGGCGACGGCCTCGCTCGCAGCCGCGAGCCGGGCCCTTTCCACGGTCGTACCGTCCCGCGCGAGCACGTCCGGTCCGATGGAGGCGATGTCTGGGAGCCCGCAGAGCCCCATGGTGAGATCGAGCTCGCGGCGGAAGATGTCGAACACGTGCGCCACGCCCGCTTCGCCGGCGACCGAGAGCCCCCAGAACTGAGGCCGGCCGATCGCGCAGCAATCCGCGCCCAGCGCCAGCGCCTTGACGATGTGGGTGCCCCTCCTGATGCCGCCGTCGATCAGCACCGCGGCGCGGCCCGCCACCGCCTCTGCCACGGCTGGCAGCGCGTCCAGGGCGCCCGCCGCCCCGTCGAGCTGGCGCCCGCCGTGGTTGGAGACGAACATCCCGTCCACGCCGTTCGCCACCGCCTCGACGGCGTCGGCCGGGTGAAGGATGCCCTTGAGCAGGAGCGGCCCCTTCCAGACGGCGCGCAGGTCTGCGATGTCACGCCACTGAATGCTGGGATCCGGCAGCGTCACCATGCGCTCCGCCAGAGCGGTGAGGTCCTCGGCGTCGCCCGGCCTGCGGTAGTTGCCGAAGGTGATCCTGGGAATGGCGCCCCGCATCCGCCACAGCCAGCCCAGCTTGGTCGCCATGTTGGCGACCTCCCGAGAGGACATTCTGGGTGGAATGATAAATCCGTTGCGGATATCGCGCTCGCGGTTGCCGAGGAGCTGGGTGTCGACGGTCACGACCAGCGCCTCGTACCCGGCCGCCGCCGCGCGCTCCGCCATCTCGCGTGTGAGCCCCCGATCCCGGTAGATGTAGGTCTGGAACCAGCGGGGCTCGACGCCGGTCTTGGCCAGCTCTTCCAGGCTGCAGACCGAGCCGTGGCTGAGGCAGTAGATGGAGCCGGCCTTGGTCGCCGCGCGCGCCGAGGTGGCCTCGCCGTCTGGCCAGAGCAGCCCGGCAAGCCCCGTGGGCGGGACGATGAGCGGCATGGAGAGCCGCCGGCCGAACAACGTGGTCGAGAGGTCGCGTTCCTCCGCACCGCCGATGGGGCGCGGGTAGAGCGCGACGTCGTCGAAGGCCGAGACGTTGCGGCGCAACGAGTGCTCGTCGCCCGCGCCGCCGTCGACGAAGTCGAACACCGGCCGCGGCAGCACGCGCTTGGACTCGGCCCGGAGCGACGCGATGTTGTATGCCCGCCGCTTCCAGCGCGGCACGCGTTCGTTTGCCATCCTCATCCCCGTCGTGACGGCGCGCCAGTATAGGCGGGGAGCGCCGCGCGCGCATGCGTGTCTGACCGGGCGCGCTTGACCCGCTGGGGCGCGGGTATGACACTGCCGCGCCGCCAAGGCGAGAGGCGGCAAGCGAGCGACAACCACGTGCGGCCGCCCGGCCGCGAGAGCGAGCGGACAGCCCATGAAGCTGATCGGCGTCGATGTCGGCGGCACTTTCACCGACTTGATCATCACCGACAGCGAGACGCGCGAGAGCGCGATTCACAAGGTGCCCACCACGCCGGACGACCCATCGGAAGGAGCGGCGGAGGGCATCGCCGCGCTTTGCGAGCGGAGCGGCACGGCGCCCGACGGCATCGCCCACGTCTTCCACGGCACCACGATCTCGACCAACGCGGTGCTCCAGTACGACGGCGCCGAGACCGGCATGATCACCTCGGCCGGCTATCGCGACATCATTCATATCGGCCGCCACCAGCGGCCCGAGAACTACTCGATCATGCAGGACATCCCGTGGCAGGCGCGCCCGCTGGTGCGCCGCCGCCATCGCCTCACCGTGAAGGAGCGGCGGGTGCCGCCGCAGGGCGAGGTGCTGGAGCCGCTGGACGAAGAGGGCGTGCGCCAGGCCGCACGGACGCTGCGCGACAAGGGAGTGGAGGCGGTCGCCATCTGCTTCCTCTTCGCCTACATCGACCCCACGCATGAGGAGCGCGCCCGGGCCATCGTGCTGGAGGAATGGCCCGAGGCCTTCGTCACCACCTCGGCCCGTGTCGCGCCACAGTTCCGCGAGTTCGAGCGCTTCACCACGGCGGCGATGAACGCCTTCATCGGCCCCAAGGTGCGCAACTACGTGCGCCGCTTCGAGGACCGGCTGAAGCAGGCGGGAGTCGCGGGCGATCTCCACATCATGGGGTCGAACGGCGGCGTCGCGACTGCGGCGATGGTGGCGGACGTGCCGGTCATCACCCTAATGTCGGGGCCAGCCGCCGGCGTGCTGGGTGGTGCCTGGGCGGCGGAGCATTCCGGGCGCCGCCGCCTCATCACCTTCGACGTGGGCGGCACTAGCGCCGACATCGGCATCGTGATCGACGGCCGCTACAACGAAGCCACCGCGCGCGACACCTGGATCGGGGGCTACCCGGTGCTGGTGCCAATGATCGACATCACCACCATCGGCGCCGGCGGTGGCAGCATCGCGCGCACCGATGCCGGCGGCGCCTTCAAGGTGGGGCCGGAGAGCGCCGGTTCCGAGCCCGGCCCCGCCTGCTACGGCAGGGGCGGCGACGCGCCCACTGTCACCGACGCCAACCTCGTGCTCGGCCGGCTGGATGCGGACAACTTCCTCGGCGGCGAGATGACCCTCGTGCCCGATCGGTCCGACGAGGCGCTGACAGAGCTGGCGGAGGCGCTGGGTGTCGACAAGCTCGAGGCGGCCGAAGGCGTGCTCACCATCGTCAACGCCAACATGGCGAACGCCATCCGTTCCAAGACGGTGCAGAAGGGGCTCGACCCCCGTGACTTCTCGCTGGTCGCCTTCGGCGGCGCGGGGCCGCTCCACGGTGCCGAGGTGGCGGCGATGCTCGACGTGCCCGAGGTCGTGGTGCCGCCCCATCCCGGCATCACCTCTGCGGCGGGCCTGCTCACCACCGACCTCAAGTACGACCAGATCATGACCGCCTTCCAGGTCAAGGGCGCGGTCGATATCGGGCGGATCAACAGCGATTTCGCGCGCCTGAGCCGCGACCTCATGGCCCAGTACGGGGCCGCCGGCCTCGGCGCGGACCGGGTGGAGGAACGCCGCGCCGGCGACCTGCGCTACGTCGGCCAGGGCTACGAGTTGCGCGTCGCCTTCCCGGCGGGCGATTTGGACGAGGCCGGGCTGGAAGAGGTCTGGCAGGCCTTCCACGCCCTGCACGAGCAGGAATACGGCCACTGCTTCACCGAGAGCCCTATCGAGATCGTGAACATCCGCATCACCGGCGTCGGCAGCATGCCCAAGATCGCGGCACCACCTTCGCCCGCCGGCGGCTCGCTGGCCGACGCGCGGGTCAAGACCGCGCGCTCGGTCTTCCGCGTGGACGGTGCGCTCGAGGGCTACGACACTGCGTTCTATCGGCGCGAATTGCTGCCGGTGGAGGAACCGTTCCCCGGCCCCGCGGTAATTTTGCAAACGGACGCGACCACCGTGGTGCCGCCCGGCTGGACGGTGCGCGTCGATGAGAGCGCGAACCTGATCCTGCGCCTGGGCGAGGAGGACTAGATCATGGCTGACACGCCGAATATCCGCCCCATCGACGCGGTCACCGCCAGCGTGATTCAGGGCGCGCTGGAGAACATCGCGGTCGAGATGGGCTGGAAGCTCATGCGCATGTCTTATTCCTCGATCATCCGCGAGTCCGAGGATTTCGGCGCCGCGATCATCGACCGCCACGGCCGCCAGCTCTGCGAATC
>JAPOPO010000500.1 GCA_026712885.1 Rhodospirillales bacterium
ATGGCGACCCCCTCGCCGGCCGTATCCGGGTGCCCAAGGTAAGCCGCGTCGGCCTCGTGCTGCGCAGCGTCGTCCAGGCATGGTGAGTGCGGCGGTCAGCCTGCCGATCCCGGAGGCGCCCGACCCCAAGCGCTACGTCGCCGAAGTGACCCGGGCGTCGGGCAGCTCGTTCTTCCTTCCGATGATGCTGCTGCCGCGCGAGAAGCGCGAGGCGATGCTGGCTCTCTACGCTTTTTGCCGGGAGACCGACGACGTCGCCGACGAGATCGAGGACCCGGCGGAGTCGCGTGCGTTGATCGACGCCTGGCGTGGCGAAATCCGGGCGCTCTACCAGGGCATGCCGCGCCACCCGGTAACGAAAGCGCTCGCCGTCCCGGTGGAGCGCTTTGGGCTCGCCGAGAAGCACTTCATGGAGATCCTGGAAGGGTTCGAGATGGACGGCGGCGGCGCCATGTTGCGGCCGACGCTCGCCGAGCTCGAACGCTACTGCCACTGCGTCGCCGGCTGTGTGGGCCTGCTCTCGGTCGAAATCTTCGGGTACCGTGCGCGGAGCATTCCCACCTTCGCGGGCCATCTCGGCCAGGCCTTTCAACTCACCAACATCCTCCGCGACGTGGCCGAGGACGCGAAGCGCGGCCGAATCTACCTGCCGCAAGAGCTGCTGGCGAAGCAGGGTCTTGCGGACATCAAGCCGGAGGCGATCGGGCGCACGCCGGGGGTGGAGAAGGTCTGCCGCTCTCTGGGCGGGATGGCGCGGCGGCATTTCGGCGCCGCGAGCGAGGCTCTGCCACGCTCGGAACGCCGCTCCATGCGGCCTGCCATCCTCATGCGTAGCGTCTACGAGGCCTATCTCGACCGCATCGAGCGGGCGGGATTCCCGGTCGCAGGCCGGCGCATCAGGTTCACGGCGACGCAGAAACTACGACTGGTTACGGGCGGGCTGTTGCGGACGATTTGACCGAATTGTCGTCTTCGGCCCGAGCCTCGGTGTGCGGACGGTGCTTGCGGGCGGCAGGGGCACGACCCTATAACCGGCCGCGCCGCGCGAAACTTTAGGAAAGCGCAGGCGGCGCGCCCGCTGCGCGCGGGTCGCACCGTGCGCTTCACGACGACCTTGAACAGGGACAATCCCTATCAATGACCCTTGCCCTCGCCTTCCCCGCCATCGACCCGGTGGCCGTCGAAATCGGCCCCGTCGCGATCCGCTGGTACGCGCTGTCCTACGTCGTCGGCCTGCTGCTCGGCTGGCAGTACGTCCGCTATCTCGCCGGAAATTGCATCGATGGGATGACCAAGCGCCATGCCGACGACCTGCTGGTGATGGGCATCCTCGGCGTGGTGGTGGGCGGCAGGCTGGGCTACGTGCTGTTCTATCAACCGGGCTATTACTTCTCCAATCCCGGTGAAATTTTCGTGGTCTGGCAGGGCGGGATGTCCTTTCACGGCGGCGCCCTGGGCGTGCTGGTCGTCGTGGTCCTCTACACCCGCATTATGAAGATTAGTCTGCTCTCCGTCGCCGATGCGGTTTGCGCTCAGGTGCCGATCGGCCTGTTCCTGGGCCGTATGGCGAATTTCATCAACGGCGAGCTGTACGGTCGGGTGAGCGATGTTTCATGGGCAATGGTGTTCCCCGGTGGCGGGCCCGAGCCCCGCCACCCGAGCCAGATTTACGAGGCAGTCCTGGAAGGCCTCGTCCTGTTCGTGATCCTCGCGGTCGCCGTGCACATGCGGCGGGTGGTCCGGCGGCCGGGCACCGTCGCCGGGCTTTTCTTCGTAGGTTACGGCGTCGCCCGGATCATCGCCGAGCTGTTCCGCGAGCCGGATGCGTTCCTCGGCTTCATCCTGCCCGGCATCAGCATGGGGCAGGTGCTCTCGCTCCCGATGATCGTAATCGGGCTCTTCCTCATCCTCCGCATCCCGCCGGTGCCGCGGGTTGACGGACGAGCGGGCGGGCAGGCCGGGTAATGACCGCGCTTGCGGAGGAGATACGGGGACGGATACGGCGCGACGGTCCGATCAGCGTCGCCGCCTACATGGAGCTTTGCCTCCATCATCCCGAGCACGGCTATTACCGGCATGGCCGGCCCATCGGCGCAGGCGGCGACTTTATCACCGCGCCCGAGGTGAGCCAGATGTTCGGCGAGCTGATCGGGCTCTGGTGCGCAGCGGTGTGGCAGGCCATGGGTCAGCCGCGGCGGGTGTGCCTCGTAGAGCTTGGCCCCGGAAACGGTACTCTCCTCGCCGACGCACTGCGCGCCGCAGATGTCGCGCCGAGCTTCCGCGACTCCATCGACCTTCACCTGGTCGAGTCGGGCAAGAGCCTTCGCGCGGAGCAGGCCGCCCTGCTCGCCGACGCCCAGCCGACCTGGCATCAAGGCTTCGAGACCGTGCCCCCCGGCCCGGTGCTGATCGTCGCGAACGAGTTCTTCGACGCGTTGCCGATCCAGCAGTACGAACGAATCGACGGTAGCTGGCAGGAGCGCGTCGTCACGCTCGCGCCCTCGTCCCAGGCTCTCCGCTTCGCCGCCACCGATTCAGTTCCCGTCGAAACCGGCCTCGGGTGCGCACCGTCCGGCGCCATCGTCGAGCGTGCGCCGGCGCGGGAAGCGCTCGCCGCTGCCCTTGCCACACGCATCGTTGCCAATGGCGGTGCGGCGCTCATCATCGACTACGGCCACGAGCAGCCGGGCTTCGGCGATACTCTGCAAGCGCTCAGGCAACACCGCCGCCACGGCGTGCTGGACGAGCCCGGCACCGCCGACCTGACCGCCCACGTGGACTTCTCTTCATTGGAGGTGGCGGCCCGACGCGCAGGCGCCGTCGTGTTCGGTCCCGTGCTCCAGGGAAACTTCCTGAGAGCCATGGGCATCAAGGAGCGAGCGACCCGGCTCCGGCAGAACGCAAGCGCCGAGCAGGCCGTGGAAATTGACTCAGCGCTCCGCCGCCTTACGGGCGCGCACGGGATGGGCACGCTGTTCAAGGCGATAGCGTTCGCACACCCGGCGTTAGGTGCCCTGCCGGGTTTCGAGCAGCGGGCGCGCGCGGCAAATCCATGATCGAGCCCATTTCTCACGCGCTGCTGGAGGATCCGAACGGCCGCGTCCGTCACGGCTTCTTCGGCCGCATTGGTGGCGTCAGCGAAGGTCTCTACCGCTCCCTCAACTGCGGCCACGGCTCGGGCGACGATCCCGAGGCCGTGCACGAGAACCGCGCGCGGGCGATGAGCGCCTGCGGGTTGTCGTCGACGGTGCTCTGCACCGCATACCAGGTTCACAGCGCCGAAGCACTGACCGTCACCGAGCCCTGGGAGCGTGAGGCGGCCCCGCGGGTCGATGCGATGGCAACCGCGACGCCCGGTCTCGCATTGGCGATCCTCACCGCCGATTGCGTGCCGGTATTGCTGGCGGATCGCGATGCCGGCGTGATCGGCGCGGCTCATGCCGGCTGGCGCGGTGCGCTGAACGGGGTGCTGGAGGGTGCGGTCGAGGCCATGCAGGGCCTCGGTGCGCGGATGAGTGAGACAAGTGCGGTGATCGGCCCCTCGATAGGAGCGGCCTCCTACGAGGTCGGGCCCGAGTTCCCGCCGCCGTTCTTGGCTCGCAGGGCGCAAGACGTAGACCTATTCGCTCCGGCAAGTCGCGAAGGCCACTACTTCTTCGACATCGCGGGCTATGTCGCGCGTCGTCTGGGCAACCTCGGACTCGCGGCGGTCCAAGCGACTGGCGGCGACACATGCGCCGAGGCCGGTCGCTTCTTCAGCTACCGCCGGAGCGTCCACCGGGGCGAGCCCGATTACGGCCGCAATATCTCCATCGTCGCGCTCGGCCCCTGATATGCCGTACGTGATCATCTTCGGCGTTCTGCTGTTCGTCGGCATGGTGGCGAGCTGCGTCCTGGCGGTATCGAGTCCGTGATGTGCCGGACCAGCGCTGCCTTTCGCTCTCGGCGGGGCGCGGTGTCGCTCGGGCTGAGCCTCATCCTGTGCGTAGCGCTCGTAGCCTGCGGCGATCTGCCCCGCCCCTTCCAGCCGGCTCACAAGAGCACGTACGTATGGTCCGGCCCCGGAGACGTCGCCTGGGGTAGCATCCTGGTGCCGCCCGTCGAGGGATTGCCAGCACTTCAATCCGAGGCGTTGGTGCAACAAGTCGCGGATGCGCTGCGAACGAGAGACGTGCCCGCGAGCGCCCGCGCCGGCGGACGCGGCAGCCTCGTCTTGGCCGGACACGTTGCGGTCGTCACCGGCAAGCTCAGATGGTCGCTGATCACGCCCGTCGGCGAGACCGCGCTCAGTTTCGAAGAACCGAGGCTCGATGCGCCGTCTAGCGGAACGTCGGCTGCCGATCTCGCTGCAATCGCGGCGCGGGTCGCCGGCCAAGTCGCTGCGTTCCTGAAACCGCCGGCGACCGAAGATCCGGGCCATCCGTCTCAGCTGCCCGTGGTTGTCGAAGCGGTTCGCGGCGCCCCGGGTGACGGCGGCATCGCGCTCGCCCGCGCCATGCGGCATTCGCTCGCCCGCGTCGGCGTGACCGTCGCCGATGGCTCCAACGAGGGGTCTCTCTCGGTCCAGGGCTGGGTCTCGGTCGCGCGAGATGACAGCACGACGGCAAGCGCGACCGTGACGATCGCATGGGATGTCCTGCATCCCGACGGCACCAGACTCGGCACCATCACCCAGAGAAACCGCGTCGGCGCTGACCAACTCACCGGCACGTGGGGCGTTCTGCCTCGGCTAGTCGCCCGGGCCGGTGCGCCGGGCATCGCGCAACTGCTCGCTCGACCGGACGTTCGCCAAGCCACCCAGCTGCCTCGGCGCAAGGCATCCGAGAAATCGCCCGTCCTGTCGGCTACCGAGTCGCCACTCGCGTTGCTGATCGAAGCGTCCGCCAGGCCAACTACGGCGCTCGCGGAGGCGCCTCCCACGCCGATCACACGGCCGCAAACCAAGTTGCGCTTCAAGCCGCTGCCCGAAGCACCGGCCATACCAGCGGTGGCGGTGGTCGAGGCGCCAATCGCGGTCTCCGTCACGGTGCGGTAACGTCATTTACAGGACAGGGTCAGATTGATACAGTCCGCGCGCTTTCGGGGCCTGCGACGCGGCCCGGCAGGCCTTACCCCGCCCCACGCTCCAGGGAACCGTCATCGATGAAGCTTGTTGCCGGGAACAGCAACCGGCCGCTGGCTGAGGCGATCGCGTCGGCGCTCGGCACCGAGCTGACGCGCGCCTCGATCCGCCGCTTCTCCGATTCGGAGATATTCGTGGAGATCCTCGAGAACGTGCGCGGCGAGGATGTCTTCCTGATTCAATCCACATCGACGCCGGCCAACGACAACCTGGTGGAGTTGCTGGTCTGTCTCGATGCCTTGAAGCGCGCCTCGGCGCAGCGCGTGACGGCGGTCGTGCCCTATTTCGGCTACGCGCGGCAGGACCGGAAGTCGGCGCCACGCACGCCGATCTCCGCCAAGCTGGTCGCCAACCTGATCGAGGCGAGCGGCGCCAACCGGGTTCTTACTCTGGACCTGCATGCCGGCCAGATTCAGGGCTTCTTCGACATTCCGGTGGACAATCTCTACGCAGCGCCCGTGATGGTCGATGACATCCGGCAAAACTACAACAACGAGACGCTGATGTTCGTCTCGCCCGATGTGGGCGGCGTGCTGCGGGCGCGCGCCATGGCCAAGCGCTTCAATGCAGACCTTTCGATCGTGGACAAGAGGCGCGAGCAGGCCGGCCAGTCGGAAGTCATGAACATCATCGGCGATGTCGAGGGCCGCCGCTGCATCATCGTGGACGATATCGTGGATTCGGCGGGCACCCTATGCAACGCGGCCGCCGCGCTGAAGGACGCGGGCGCGAAAGCCGTCCACGGCTATGTCTCGCACGCGGTGCTATCGGGCGAGGCGGTGGCGCGGGTCTCTTCGTCGGAGCTCGAATCCCTGGTGGTGACGGACAGCATTCAAACCAGCGAAGCCGTAAAGAACGCGGAGAACATCCGCATCCTGACGATCGCGGCGTTGATGGCCGAATCGATTCTGCGTATCAGCTCGGAGACCTCGGTTTCGAGCCTCTTCGATTGACACAAGCGACCAGAATACCGGAGACACCCGACCATGAGTGACGAAGTAATGATCGACGCACTGCCGCGCGAGCCACGCGGCAAGGGAGGTGCGCGGACGCTCAGGCGCGAAGGCCGCACGCCGGCCATCGTTTACGGCGGCGGCGGCGAGCCGCTCTCCATATCGCTCGACTACAACGTGATGGAACGAGAGCTTGGCCGCCGGGGCTTCTTCGCCCGTCTCTACGACCTCAGGGTCAACGGCGACGTCATCCGGGTTCTGCCCCGCGACGTTCAGGTCGATCCGGTCACCGATGCGCCGATCCACATCGACTTCATCCGCTACGTCGCCGGCGCGACGCTTGCGGTCTCGGTGGAGGTCCGCTTCGAGGGCCAGGAGGAGTGCGAGGGCCTGAAACGTGGCGGCGTGCTCAACATCGTCCGCCACGAGGTTGAGCTTATGTGTCCGCTCGAGGCGATGCCTGAATTTCTCGTGGCGGACGTGTCCGGATGCGAGATCGGCGACAGCATCCACATCAGCCAAATCGAGCTTCCGGAGGGCGTGACGCCCACCATTACCGATCGGGACTTCACCGTCGCCACCATCGCCGCACCCACGGTCATCGTCGAGCCGGTCGAGGAGGAAGAAGGCGAGGAAGGCGAGGAGGAGGAAGGCGCCGAGGCTGGGGCAGAGGATGCCGAGGCGGTGCCGGCCGAGGAAGGCGAGGAGTCGTAGCACGGCCTTCTTCCGCCGCTCACGCGCCGCCCAGGGGGGCGCCCCTGCCCGCCTGCTGGTCGGCCTCGGCAATCCCGGCGCCGATGCGGCCAGACATCGGCACAACGTGGGCTTCATGGCGCTGGACACGCTGGCGACGGCGCATGGCTTCGGCCCGTTCAAACGGCGTACGCGCTTCCAGGGCGAGATCGCCGATGGCCGTGTGGACGACGAGCCGGTGCTCGCGCTCAAGCCACAGACCTACATGAACGAATCGGGCCGCGCCGTCGGCGCCGCCATGCGCTTTCACCGGCTCGAGCCGACGGCCGTAATCGTCCTGCACGACGAGGTCGATCTCGCTGCCGGCAAGGTGCGGGCCAAATGCGGCGGCGGAGTCGCCGGCCACAACGGGTTGAGAAGCATCCGCGCCCATATCGGTGCCGATTTCTGGCGGGTGCGGATCGGCATTGGCCATCCCGGCGATCGCGACCGGATGACCGGCCACGTGCTCTCTAGCTTCGGCGCGTCGGACCGCACTTGGCTCGACCCGACCCTCGATGCCATCGTCGAAGCCTTCCCGCTGCTCATGGCCGGCGACGCCAGCGCCTTCATGAGCCGGGTGGCGATCCTCGCCCCACCGCCGGGATCGGGCCCGGCCCGGGCAAGCGGCGAGACGACGCCGGGAGCAATGGGTGGGGTTTAGGTGCGGCATCGTGGGCCTGCCCAACGTGGGCAAGTCCACGCTCTTCAACGCGTTGATCGCGAGCGGCGCGGCCGAGGTCGGCAACTACCCCTTCTGCACCGTGGATCCCAACGTGGGGCGCGCGCCGGTGCCAGACCCTGCGCTTCACGAGGTCGCGCACCTCGCCGGCTCTCGTAAGGTCGTGCCGAGCGTGCTGGAGGTGGTGGATATCGCCGGCCTCGTTGCCGGCGCCAGCACGGGCGAAGGGCTGGGCAATCGCTTCCTGGGCCACGTGCGCGAAGTCGATGCCTTGCTCCATCTGGTTCGTTGTTTCGAGGACGATCAAGTGGCTCACTCCCCTGGTGCAGTCGATCCTCTGCACGACATCGCGTTGATCGAAACCGAGCTCATGTTGGCCGACCTCGAAAGCCTGGAGCGCCAACGCGAGGGAGCGATCAAGCGCGCCCGCGGCGGCGACAAGGAGGCGAAGGATCGGCTGGCGGCTATCGAACCGGCGCTTGCCTTGCTTGAAAGCGGCCGCCCCGCCCGCGCACTCGATCTGCCCGATGAGAAAGCAAAGCTCGAATTCTCGGCGCTCAACCTGCTGAGCGCGAAGCCTGTGCTCTATGTCAGCAACGTCGACGAAACGAACGCGGCGACGGGGAACGCGATGTGCCGGGCCGTTGCCGCCCAAGCCACCGCTGTCGGCGCGGAGCAGGTTGTGGTCTCGGCCGCGATCGAGGCGGAGATCGCGATTCTGGAGGATCGAGCGGAGAAGAGCGAATTCCTCGAAGCCCTCGGGCTCGAGGCGCCCGGCCTCGACCGTGTAATCCACGCGGGGCACCGCCTCCTAGGCCTGATCCGCTTCCTCACAGCCACCGAGACCGAAGCGCGCGCCTGGCCCATCCCCGAAGGCAGCACGGCGGTCGAGGCGGCCGGCCGCATCCATACCGACTTTGCACGCGGCTTCATCTGCGCCGAGACCATCGCGGCCGGCGACCTGATCGCACTTGGCGGTGAGCAGGCGGCCCGCAGCGCCGGGCGTATGCGCCAGGAGGGGCGCTCCTACGTCGTGTGCGATGGCGACGTCATGCTGTTCCGCTTCAACGTCTGACGCCCCTATGAGTGGCGCGCCTATGTCCCTTCTGCTATGTGAAGTTCCAGCGCGCGGATGGGCGCGAAACGACGGAGGATCAGGGAGGCACCCCCGATGGGCGCAGTTGTTCAGTTGACCGCGGACGATGGTCACGTTTTCAACGCTTACCGCGCTGCGCCTGATGGCGAGCCGCGCGCGGGCCTCGTGCTCGTGCAGGAAATATTCGGAGTCAACGACCACATCAGAGGCGTCTGCGACGACTACGCGGCCCAGGGCTACCTGGTCCTTGCGCCATGCCTGTTCGATCGCAAGGAGGCGGGGATCGAGCTCGGCTACAGCGCTGAGACGGTCGACGAGGGGCGCGCGCTCAAGGCCGATATCGGCTGGGAAGGCCCGGTCATGGACATCAAGGCCGGCGTCGATGCTCTCGAAGGCGCGCCGAAGGTGGTCGTGGTGGGCTATTGCTGGGGCGGCTCGCTCGCCTGGCTTGCTGCCTGTCGCCTGGAGATCGACGTGGCGATCGGCTACTACGGCGGCCAGATCATCGAGTTCGTCGGCGAGACGCCGGCCTGCCCGACGATGCTCCACTTCGGCACCGAGGACGCGGGCATCCCGATGGCGGACGTGGACGAAATAAAGACGACCCACCCCGACGTCACGGTCCACGTCTATCAGGGCGCCGGTCACGGCTTCAACTGCGACCAGCGGGCCGACCATCATCCGGAGGCAGCCGCGCTCGCACGTGACCGATCCCTCGCCCACCTCGCTCGCTATATTGGCTAGCGCGCGGCCGTGGCCGACCAGACCACCCCGGTCCGCCTCGGCGTCATCGGTGGCAGCGGCCTCTACGAAATCGAAGGACTGAACGAGGTCGAGCGGATCGACGTCCGCTCCCCCTTCGGCACGCCGTCCGACTCCCTCCTCCTCGGCCGCCTCGCGGACACCGAGATGGTGTTCCTGCCGCGCCACGGCCGCGGCCACCCCCTGCCGCCAAGCGCGGTCGACTACCGCGCCAACATCGATGCGCTCAAGCGCGCAGGCGTGACCGACATCGTCTCGCTGAGCGCTGTGGGCAGCCTGCGCGAGGACATCGCGCCCGGCGACTTCGTGCTCGTCGACCAGTTCATCGACCGCACCGTCGCACGCGAGAAAAGCTTCTTCGGCACCGGACTCGCCGCCCATGTTTCCATGGCAGAGCCCGTCTGCCCTCGCCTCGGCGACCGCCTGCTGGCCGCCGGGCAGAGCCTGGGGCTCGGCATCGTCCGGGGCGGCACCTACCTCGCGATGGAAGGACCGCAGTTCTCGACGGTCGCCGAATCGGAGCTCTACCGGCAATGGGGCTGCGCGGTCATCGGCATGACCAACATGCCGGAAGCCAAGCTCGCCCGTGAGGCGGAGATTTGCTACGCGACGGTCGCCATGGTCACCGACTACGACTGCTGGCATACGGATCACGCCGCAGTCACGGTCGAAGCGATCGTCCGAACCTTGCAGGAGAACGCCGCAGCCGCCCGCCGCCTAGTGGTGGCGTTGGCGGAAGCGCTCGCTGCCCACCGCGCGCCCTGCCCTGCCGGCTGCGACCGGGCGCTCGAGAACGCGCTGATCACCGCGCCCGAAGCCCGCGATCCGGCGATGGTGAAGCGCCTGGACGCCGTTGCAGGCCGCGTGCTGGGCTAGCGGCTCCGTTCCACCTCGACGCCCACGCCGTCCGCATCGGGGTAAAGGTCGAGCTTCTCGACCCGTACCCACACGCTACGCACGCGACGATTGGCGAGGCAGAGCTCGACGATACGGTCAGCCAGGGTCTCAACCAGATTGATGTGGCCGCCAGCGATGATGGCGCGAATGCCGTCCACGATGGTCTCGTAGGAGACGACGTTGGCGATGCTGTCCTCGATCGGCCCTTCGTCGTCCATGACCCGCACGCGGATGTTGATCCGCACCCGCTGCGTGCCGTGGCGCTCGTGCTCGTGAACTCCAATCGCGCAGGGCACGACGAGATCGCGGATCAGCAAGCAGCGCCGCGTGGCCGCGGACGGGTCGGGCGATTGCGTCTTCGCGCTCATTCCAGGATTTCTTTCCCCTGCGGCATCGCCCAGCCGAGGTGCTGACCGCTGTCCAGGGCGATCATCTGCCCGGTGAGCGCGCGCGCCGCAAGAATGAACCGTATGCCATCTGCGATGCCGCTCGGCGCGACGGGGCGCTTCAGCGGCGTGGCTTCGTACTGCGCTGCGAAGTGCTCGGCGCTCTGGCGCGCGCTCGGCAACGTCGGGCCGGGGCCGATGCCGTTGACCCGGATGCGGGGCGCAAGTGCCAGCGCGGCGGTCTGTGTGAGCGTCCAAAGCCCCGCCTTGCTCAACGTATAAGACATGAAGTGCGGCGTGAGGTTCCAGACGCGCTGGTCGAGCATGTTGACGATGCAGCCCTCGGCCTCATCCGGCAATTCCGCCGCGAACCTCTGCATCAGCACGAAGGGCGCGCGCAGATTGACCGCCATGTGGCGATCCCAACTCGCGCGGCTCGCGCTCTGCAGGTCGTCGTAGTCGAAGGGCGAGGCGTTGTTGACGAGGCAGCCGAGCGGCCCGAGCGCATCCGTCGCCCGCGCCACCAGGGTCTCGACCTCGGCCTCTTCAGCGAGATCGGCCCTGAGCGCCACTGCGCGGCCACCGGTGCTCTCGATGCCCGCGACGAAGTCTTTGGCTGCATCGCCCGATTCGCGATGATGCACCGCGACCGCCCAGCCGTCGTGCGCCAAGGCCTCGGCGATGACTCGACCGATGCGCGCCGCGGCCCCGGTGACCAGAGCCGCCCGCGGCATTGCGTCAGACATGGTCATCTCTTGCGTCCGACCTATCCGCTCGCCTCCCGCCGCATCGCTTCTTGCTCGTAGAAGCGAAAGACCATGTCGGTCAGCGTTACGAAGCCGACCGCCTCGTTGCCATCGACCACCACGCCGCGCGACAGGCCGAAACGGCCGAGCAGGCGGATCGCATACTTGATTTCCATGTCGGCGCTGATGGTGAGCACCGGCTTCGACATGATCTCGTAGACATTCACCCGGTCAGGCGAGCGGTTGTGTGCGATCACCTTGTTGGCGATGTCGGAGACCACGACCATGCCGTATTCGTCGCCCGGTCGGCGGCGCTCCACCACGAGCGAGTACACGTTGTTCTCGCGCATCAGCTCGAGGGCTTCGTGAACCGTGGCCATGCCGTTGATCGGGGCCGGCATGGGCGACATCACCGCGCGCACCGTGTTGAACTGAGCCCCCTGCTGCGCCGCCGTCGCCGTGCTTGCCTTGCTACTCATATCTGGTCCTCGATCTCGTGCTTGATCTCGGCGATCTGATGGGAAAGACCGATCGCGTCTTCGATGGCAACCTGGAACGCGATTCCCGTCCCCGATTTCTCCTCGAATGCTGCCGCCGTCGCAATGCCTTCGAGAACGGCCCGGCTCATGTGCTCTTCGACCAGGAACAGCACAATGTCCCGTTGGCCGGTCAATCTCAAACCCAGAAACGTTTGCTCGGGCTCAAGTCCCTCGCCGCGGCAGCCGGTGATAATTGTAGCACCGGTCGAGCCGCTGCGACGGCCAGCGTGGAGGACGGCTTCGGTTTCGCCGGAATCCACCAGCGCCATGATGAGTTTGAAGCGCATCGTTCAGGTTCCTTTCCCGGATGATCGACGCCTGCGCAGGGCAGTGAGCGCCGACGAAAGCTGAGCGAAACCCAGCACCGCGATGACGGCGAAGACGCATGCAAATGCGATGAGGCCGAAGCCGTCGAGCATCGGAGTACGCCCCGGCACATTGGCGGCGAGGCCGAGGCCGAGTGCTGCCACCAGCGGCACGGTCACGGTCGACGACGTGACGCCGCCTGAATCGTAGGCGAGCGAAATGATGCTGCGCGAGGCGAAGATCGTCAGAACGATCACGAGCGCGTAGGCGGACATGAACAGGTAGTGCAGCGGTATCCCGGTGACGATGCGGACGGTCCCCACGCCGACGCCCACGGCAACACCCACAGCAACAGCAATCCGCAGGCCCCAGGGGCTGATCGTCCCGCCCGAGACGGTGCCAGCCTTGCGCGCGACGGCCATGAGCGACGGCTCCGCGATGGTGGTGCCGAAGCCGATGGCTGCCGCAAACGCGTAGATCCAGCCATAGTCGAGCCAGTGAGCGGTCGCGCCGGCCGCAAGGCCGAGAAACGTCGGGTCGGTCAGTTGCGCAGCCATGGTCTTGCCGAGGGGGAAGAGCGCTTCCTCAAGCCCGATGAGGAAGAGCACGAGCCCGACCACGACATAAGCGAAGCCGACGACGATCCGACCGAGATTCGCCGGGCGCTGGCGCAGGACGACAATCTGGAAGAAAAGCACAAGACAGATCAGCGGCACGATGTCGCGCACCGTGTCGAGGCCGACCGACGGCAGAACGATGAGAATATCTACCATGCCCTGACCCTTTACCCCG
>JAPOPO010000419.1 GCA_026712885.1 Rhodospirillales bacterium
TAGATGAAGACCTCGCCCAGGAGGACGAAGAATATCGTGAGCACCAGCAGCCGCGCCGAGAGGCCGCGGGCCGCTCGCGACACCACCGAAAGGGAAAACCCAGCCAAAGCGTCCCGGAGCGATCGCCTGTTGCTTCGCCGCTCCGACTATAGAGCCGCCGACCGGCCTCCGCCTACCCCAAACGGGCGAGCAGGCGGACCAGACGTCGCGTGCGGGGGCCGAAGAGCATCGGCGCGTGGAAGCTGCCGGCGGCTCTCGCGCTCGCCTCGCTCATGGTCGGATAAGGCACGATCGTCTGCGCGATCTTGCTGACCCCGATCCGGTACTGCACCGCGAGCACCCAGGGCAGGATCAGCTCGCCCGCATGCTTGCCGACGATGGAAGCGCCCAGCACCCGGCCGCGCTTCGTCGCGACCACCTTGACCAGCCCTTCCGTGGCGCCTTCGGCGATGGCGCGGTCGTTCTCCTCGAAGGGAAAGCGCAGAATGCGCAGCTCATGGCCCTTGGCGCGCGCCTCCGCCTCGCTCATGCCCACGTGGGCGAGCT
Organism: Rhodospirillales bacterium; assembly: GCA_026712885.1. Classification (GTDB taxonomy): domain Bacteria; phylum Pseudomonadota; class Alphaproteobacteria; order UBA828; family UBA828; genus WTGU01. The sequence goes on from JAPOPO010000419.1 coordinate 547, forward strand.
CGGGGTCGGTGTAGGTGACCCACGGAACTGCGTTGTAACGAGCCTTCGCCGGAAGTCGGAAGAGCGCGTTGGTGATGATGATTCGCGACTGATAGCTCGCCGTGTGGGTGAAGCGATAGGGGCCCACCACGTCGCCCGCCGCGAAGATGCGCTTATTGGTCGTGCGCAGGCGCGCATCCACCAGCGGCACGCCGTCGTTGAGCGCGACCTTCGCGCTCTCCAGGCCGAGGCCGTCGATCTTCGGCCGCCGCCCCGCCGCCACCAGCAGGTGCGAGCCGCTGACGCGCCGGCACGAATCGCCCTCGCCGCAGGCAATCGTGACGCCGCCCTGCCCGTTCGCCTCGACCGCCGTGACGCGGCTCTCCTCGTGAACCGTCACGCCTTCTTCGATCAGCCGCGCGTGCACGATGGCCGCGAGCTCGGGATCGTCCCGCCCCAGCAGCCGCTGCGATTCAAACAGCGTGACCTCGGCGCCGAGCCGGCGGAAGGCCTGGGCCATCTCGGCTCCGATCGGGCCGCCGCCCAGCACCAGCAGATGGCTCGGCTCGGGCGCCGAGTCGAACAGGGTCTCGTTGGTGAGGTAGGGCACCGTGTCGAGGCCCGGAATCGACGGGACGATGGGCGCAGAGCCGGTCGCGATGATGAAGCGCCGCGCGGTGACGCTGGTGCTCCCCACCTCCAGGAACCGCGGCGCGACGAATTGAGCTTTGCCGAGCTCCACGTGGGCGCCGAGGCCGCGGAACCGCTCGGCCGAATCGTGCGGCTCAATCGCGGCGATGGCACCGCGCATGTGCTCGTAGGCGGCGGCGAAGTCCTTGCCTCGTGCCGCCGCGGCCAGCAGCGCCTTGGAGGGGACGCAGCCCGTGTTCAGGCATTCGCCCCCCATCCGGGATTGCTCGATCAGGATGACCGAGGCGCCCATCTGGACCGCGCCCGCTGCGAGCGAGAGCCCTGCCGATCCGGCCCCGATCACGCAGAGATCGGCCTTGATCCTGTCTGTAACGGTCTTCGACCCGACTACGCTCGCTGTTCCCATGCGCCGCCCTGGTTCTGCTCCCAGTAGGTGACCGAATCCCCCCGTTCCTTGTGCGCCCGCCACCGGCCGCGCGCCGCCTCCAGCGCCGCCGGATCGGTCCCGTCGAACATGTCGAGGCAGCGCTCGAAGCGGCCGGGATCGGCCGGGGCAACGCCGTCGACCATGACGGCGATTTGGGCATCGTTCGGATTGATGTCGTCGGTGCCGAGAAAGATCGGCTGGCGCTCGGGCTGCCCGTCCCGCGCCGTGCCGTGAGGCAGAAACGAGCCCTGATCGTAGGTCCAAAGCGCCGCGTTCAGCGCCTCCGCGCGCTCCTCGGAGCCGGCGAGCACCACCGCGCGGCGCCCGCTCTCCAGCACCTTCTCCAATAGCTTGGGGAGCGCCTTCTCCAGCGGCGTGCGGCGAAGCTGGTAGAAGGCGATCTCGACCATCGTTCGGGCGTCAGGCCTCGTAGTGCGCACGCACCAGCTGGTCGAGGAGCCGGACGCCGAAGCCCGACGCACCCTTGGGCACGGTCGGGTCGTGGCTGCCCTTCATCCAGGCCATGCCCGCGATGTCGAGATGGGCCCACGGCACGCCGTTGACGAAACGCTCGAGGAAGACCGCGCCGGCGACGCTGCCGGCCTCCCGCCCCTTGCCGACGTTCTTCATGTCGGCGATGGCGGAATCGATATCCTTGTTGTAGCGCTCGCCGAGCGGCAGGCGCCAGAGCTCTTCGCCGCTCTCCTTGCCCGCCGCGATCAGCCGCTCCGACAGCTCGTCGTCGTTGCTGAAGAGCCCGGCCTTGTAAGTGCCGAGGCTCACGATGACCGCGCCGGTCAGGGTGGCGAGATCGACCATGAAGCGCGGCTTGTAGGTCGCCTGGGCGTACCAGAGCACGTCGGCCAGCACGAGGCGGCCCTCGGCATCGGTGTTGATGACCTCGATGGTCTGGCCCGACATGGAGGTGACCACGTCGCCGGGACGCTGCGCCTTGCCGTCGGGCATGTTCTCCACCAGCCCGACCATGCCGATCGCGTTGACCCGCGCCTTGCGGCCGGCCAGGCACCTCATCAGCCCGACCACTGCCGCCGAGCCGGCCATGTCGTACTTCATTTCCTCCATGCCCTGGCTGGGCTTGATGGAGATGCCGCCGGTATCGAAGGTCACGCCCTTGCCGATGAAGGCGACGGGCTGCTGGTCGGCGCCTTCGGGCGCCCCCTTCCAGCGCATGA
>JAPOPO010000501.1 GCA_026712885.1 Rhodospirillales bacterium
CTTCGTGCTCGGCCTCGGCACCGCGCCGCCGGCCTGGAACGAGAACTGGCACGGCCTTCCCTACCGCCGTCCGGTGCGGCGCATGCGGGAGTACGTCGAGTCGATCCGCCTGATGTGGACCGCGAACCCCGAGACGCCGATCGAGTACGAGGGCGAGATCATCACGATCCGCGACTACCGCCGCGTGCTCGCGCCGCCCTGTGCGCCGCCGCCGATCTACCTCGCCGCGGTGCAGCCGGCGATGCTGCAGCTCACCGGCGAGATCGCCGACGGCCTGCTCGCGAACCTGCTCAACACGCCCCGCTACTTCACCGACATCGTGCATCCCAATATCGACAAGGGCCTCGTCAGGGCGGGGCGGACACGCGCCGATATTGAGCTTTGCTCGCTCAAGGTCTGCTCCGTCGACCGGGACCGGGAGCGCGCCCGCCGGCGCGCGCGGGGGCCGATCGCGTTCTATTCCTGCCTGCCCTATTTCGACCAGGTGCTCGACCCGGCGGGCTTCACCCGGGAGAAGATGGCGATCCGCGACGCCTGGGCGCGCGCCGACCTCGCCGCCATGACCGATCTCGTGACCGACGACATGGTGGACGCGCTGGTGCTCGCCGGCACGCCGGACGAGGTGCGGAGCCAGCTCGACCGCTTCGAAGGGCTGTTCGAGACCGTGCTGCTCTACTGCCCGATGCCCTTCATCGACCGCGAGGAATCGCTCGCCAACCATGAGGCGATGATCGACGCGTTCGCCGACTGAACCGCTGCGCCGGGGAGGACCAACCGATGACCAGCTATGCCGCAGCCCCGCGCCTGCCGCGGGCGAAGCGAACCGACCTCTCAGCCGAGCAGGTGTCGATCTGGGACCACGTGGTCGAGACCCGCAAGCTCGCCTTCATGCCCAACATGTTCGCGGTCATGGGACAAAGCCCAGAGGCGCTCCGGGCCGTCGCCTCGGTGGGCGAGCACGTGCGCTGGCACTCGGCGCTCGATAACGACCTGCGCGAGATGGTCATCTGCACGGTCTCGCAGGCCGTCGGCAACGTCTTTGAGTGGGACCACCACATCCACAAGGTGCCGGAGCGCTTCCGCGCCCTGGTGGGGACACCGGCGATGGAGTCGGAGCCCGCGCCGGTCGGGCCGGCGCTCCGCCTCGCCCGCCTCGTGGCCAGCGGCGAAGACGTGGACGATGCGCTGGTCGATGAGTTGCGCGAGGCCCTCGGCGATGCCGGCCTCGTCGATCTCGTCGTGATGATCGGCTACTACCAGCTTCTCGGCAGCTTCTGCGCCGTGCTCGGTATCGAGGTCGAGGACAGCGTCGCCCACGTCCCCTTCAACGATTGAAGTCGAAGAGCGCTACTCGGCCGCGTCCGTTAGCGGCGCGACCTCGGTCACCGCGCGCAAGCCCGCGATCACGTCGTTTTCCTGCGCGAGCGCTGCGGTCTCCAGCACCTTGGAGACGACCGGCGCCGCCTGCGAGCCCGAGACCCGCAGGATCTCGTGGTCGAGCCAGTCGAAGAGCCGCTCCTGCGCCTCTTGGGCGATACGCGCGCCGAGGGAGGGCCCGCGCGCGGTCTGCTCCACGATCAGCAAGCGGTTGGTGCGCTGCACGCTGGCGCCGATGGTCTCCCAATCCATGCCGAGCGGGTCGAGGGTGCGCAGGTCGATCACCTCGGCGTCGATCCCGGCGGCCTCGGCGGCGGCGACGCTCACCGGCACCATGTTGGCGCAGGTCACCACCGTGCACGCGCTGCCCGGGCGGACTATGCGCGCCTTGCCGAAGGGGATGCAGTAGTCGAGGTCCTCCGGCACCAGGCTCTTCTCCTGGTAGAGCGCCTGGCACTCGATGATCGCCACCGGGTCGTTGCAGCGGACCGCGCTGTTGAAGAGCCCCACGTAGTCGAAGGGCGTGGTCGGCGCGATGATGCGCCAGCCGGGCCAGAGCGCGAAGACGCCCGACGGGTCCATCGAGTGCTGCGAACCGTAGCCGCCGCCCGCCGCCACGCGGGCGCGCAGGATCAGCGGCGCGTCGTGGTTGCCGCCGAACATGTGGCGCACCTTGGCGGCCTGGTTGAAGAGCTGGTCCGCCGCCACAAGGCAGAAGTCCGCGTACATGATCTCGACGATGGGGCGCAGCCCGTTGACCGCCGCGCCCAGCCCCATGCCGCA
>JAPOPO010000503.1 GCA_026712885.1 Rhodospirillales bacterium
GCCGGAGGCACTGGCCGAGGCGAAGGAAGCCGACAAGCCGATCCTGCTCTCGGTCGGCTATTCCGCCTGCCACTGGTGCCATGTCATGGCCCACGAGAGCTTCGAGGACGAAGAGACGGCCGCGCTGATGAACCGCCTCTTCGTCAACATCAAGGTGGACCGCGAAGAGCGCCCCGACCTCGACACCATCTACCAGCGGGCGCTCGCGCTCATGGGCCAGCAGGGCGGCTGGCCGCTCACCATGTTCCTCACACCCGCTGCCGAGCCCTTCTGGGGTGGCACGTACTTCCCGCTGGAGCCCCGCTTCGGCCGCCCCGGCTTCAAGGACGTGCTGAGCCTGATCGAGCAGACCTACCGCAACGACCGCGAAAAGGTGGACAAAAACAGAACAACGCTGGTCGAAGCGCTGCAGGGACTGGCCCGGAGCACGCCCGGAGAGGCCGTGACCGAGGTACAAACAGAGAATATGGCGCGGTCGTTACTGCGTGAAGTCGATGGCCGCCACGGCGGCATCGGCGGTGCGCCGAAGTTCCCGCAATGTTCCATGCTCGAGCTGCTCTGGCGCAGCTACCTGCGCACCGGCTCGCAGCTGATGAAGACCGCCGTGGTGCTCTCCATGGAGCGCATGTGCCAGGGCGGTATCTACGACCACCTGGGCGGCGGCTTCGCGCGCTACTCCACCGATGAGCGTTGGCTCGCGCCCCATTTCGAGAAGATGCTCTACGACAACGCCCAGCTGCTCGATCTGCTCTGCCATGTCTGGCAGGAGACCGGCGAGCCGCTCTTCGCCGCCCGCGCGGCCGAGACCGTGGCCTGGGTGCTCCGCGAGATGCGAACCGGCGAGGGCGCCTTCGCAAGCGCGCTCGACGCCGATTCCGAGGGCGAGGAAGGCAAGTTCTATGTCTGGAACGAGGCCGAGATCGACGCCCTTCTCGGCGCGGACGCGGCCTATTTCAAGGCCGTCTACGACGTCACGGCCGGCGGCAACTGGGAGGGGAAGACGATCCTCAACCGCCTCCTGCCGCCCGGCACCGACGGGACGCCGGACGAAGCCCGCCTCGCCGGCATGCGCACCATCCTCCTGGAGCGCCGCGCCGGCCGCGAGCGACCCGGCTGGGACGACAAGGTACTCGCCGACTGGAACGGCCTGATGATCGCGGCCCTCGCCAACGCCGCCATGGTCTTCGGCGAGCAAGCGTGGCTCGATGCGGCCCGGGAGGCCTTCGAGTACGTCGCAGGCCCCATGGCAACGGGTGAACGGCTTCGCCATGCCGCCCGCCATGGTCGCTCCAAGGATATCGAGTTCCTGGACGACTACGCCGAGATGGCGCGGGCGGCGCTGATGCTGGCCGAGGCGACGGGCGAGGCTTCTTACGTGGAGAAGGCGCGCGGCTGGGTCGCGGTGCTCGACGCGCACTACTGGGACATGGACGAGGGCGGCTACTTCTATGCGCCGGACGACGGCGAGGAGAGCATCAGCCGCACCAAGACCGCCCACGACGCCGCCACACCCGCCGGCAACGGCACCATGGTGGGCGTGCTCGCTCGCCTCCACCATCTCACCGGCGAGACGGCCTATCGCGACCGCGCCGAGGCGCTGGTGAAGGCGTTTTCCGGCGAGCTGGAGCGCAACTTCTCGCCGCTCTCCACGCTTGCCAACAACAGCGAGGTGTTGCGCCGCGCGGTGCAGGTGGTGGTCTGCGGCGCGCGCGCCGACGAGGGGACCCAGGCGCTCGTCGATGCCGTCTACGCAACCAGCCTGCCCAACCGCGCGCTGACCCAGCTCGCGCCAAAGGAAGCGCTGCCGCTGGGCCATCCCGCCTTCGGCAAGGGCCAGCAGGACGGGCAGGCCACGGCCTACGTCTGCGTCGGTCCGGTCTGCTCGTTGCCGGTGACTGCGCCGGACGTGCTGCGCGCCGCCCTCGACAACGCCCGAGCACCGGCCGAGGGCTGAGGCGGATGACCGCCGCCCGCTGCACCATCGAAAGCCCGGTCGGCCCGCTCACCATCACGGCCGCCGACGGCGCGATCACCGCCGTCGATTTCGGCGCCGGTCGCGCAAGCCCGCAGGGTCTTGCGCGCGAAACATGTAGCGGCCCCGGCCCGAACGACGGCGTGCTCGCCGAGGCCGCGCGCCAGCTCACCGAGTATTTCGACGGCGACCTGCGGGAATTCACGCTGCCGGTCGAACCGGAGGGCACGAGCTTCCGCCGCCGCGTCTGGGCGGCGATGCAGGCGATTCCCTATGGCCAAACCCGGAGCTACGGCGACCTCGCCCGTGATCTCGACAGCGCGCCCCGCGCCGTGGGCGGCGCCTGCGGGGCCAATCCCATACCCCTGATCATCCCGTGCCACCGGGTCGTCGGTGCAGGGGGCGCGCTCGGCGGGTTCTCCGGCGGCGCGGGCTGTGATACGAAGCGCCAGCTTCTCGCATTGGAACGCGCGCTTCCGCCGCAGCTTCCGGTCTAGGCCGAGCGCGGCCGGGCGGGCGCCCCCGACAGGAAAGGGAGACACATGGTCAAGGCTGTGCGGATGCATGAGGCCGGCGGGCCGGAGGTGCTGCACTACGAGGATGTATCGCTGCCGGACCCCGGCCCCGGCGAGGCGCTGGTGCGCCACGAGGCGATCGGCCTCAACTACATCGACGTCTATCACCGCACCGGCCTTTACCCGGTGCCCTCGTTGCCCTGGACCATCGGCATGGAGGGTGCGGGCGTGGTCGAGGCGGTGGGGGAGGGCGTCTCCGAGGTCGCGACCGGCATGCGCGTCGCCTATGCCAGCCCACCGCCGCCCGGCGGCTATTCCGAGGCCCGCGTGATGCCGGCAGGCTCGCTGGTTGAGCTCCCCGCCGACATCAGCTTCGAGCAGGGCGCGGCGATGATGCTGCAGGGCATGACCGTCGAGTACCTGATCCGACGCACCTACCCGGTGAAGGCCGGCGAGACCGTGCTGGTGCATGCCGCCGCCGGCGGGGTCGGGCTGATCCAGTGCCAGTGGCTCAAGCATCTGGGCGTGACCGTGATCGGCACCGTGGGCTCCGAGGAGAAGGCGGCGCTCGCCAGCGCCCA
>JAPOPO010000504.1 GCA_026712885.1 Rhodospirillales bacterium
GCCATGGTGCGATGAGGTTCACGGACCGCCTGGTCGCCGCGGGCCGGCCGGTCGCGTTCCCGTTGGGAGATCGGGGCGATATCGCCCTGCGCTTCCACAAGGGCGGCACGGTGACGGCGGAAGACATCCACGGTGGGCAGATCGCCGGCAGCTGGCGCTGGTCGCGGGGGCAACTCCACGTCTCGCTTGACGGCATGGCGGAGACGCTGGCCTGGCCCTGGCGCGATCTGGCCCGACACAGCGACGCGTTGCCGGACGCTCACGGCGGCGCAGGCGTGGCGGAGTGAGCGGACGATGAGCACGCGTCCCCTTGGATTCGTCCTGTCTGTGGCCATCCTTGCAGCCGCCGCGGTCTCGGCGGGTGGCGCCGCCGCAGGTGAGCCGCTGCCCCTGCCGGAAGGGTTCGTGGAGAACGCGGAGCCGGCTTCCGGAATCGCGGATGTCGCCGAGACAGAGCCCGGTGTCTCCGGCGAGGACAAGGTTCGCGGTCGGGCACGTTCAACGACCGGCGGACCGGTCAAAGCTGCTGCTCGGACCGGGGAGGGTCCGGCAGCGGCCACAGCCGCGCCCGATGCGGATGCGGAAGCGCGGCCTGCGAGCCGCCTGCTTCGCTCCCTGGAGGAGTGGGCTGGACCGGCAACGGGGGCCTCGCCGTCACCGACGCCCGACCCGGTTTCTGCCGGCGGCGGGCAGACTGCAGCGGGCGCACCGATCGGCGGAGTGCCAGGGAGTTCCCCTGTAACGGGGAGGTCCCCTGTCTTCCATGGCTGTCCGCGCGCGCTGTTGGGCGCTCTGCTCGCGAGCGCGGCCGATGCGGACGACGCGGTCGCGGCTCTGGCGATCGAGCGCGAGACGCTGGCGCTCTGCCGCGAGCGCCAGGAGATCGTCAACGGCATCGTCGCGCTCGAAGGCGAGCTCGGGACGCTGCTGGCGGAGGTGCGGGCCAAGGCCGCGGCGGGGCCGGTTGTGGAGGCTGTCAGCTCCACGGTCGCGGACAACCCCACAGTCAGGGCGTCCGCGCCGGTTCGCGTGGTCTCCCTGCCTCCTGCGGCCAGCGCGTTGGGAGAGGCGCCGAAGGAGGCCGAGGCGCCGGCGATTCCCGCGCCGCCCTCGTACTTCTGGTTCTCGATCATCGGCACGGCGGGCGATCTCAGGGCCGGCATCGGCGACGGCGAGAGTGGCGGCACGAGTGTCTGGTTCGTGCGGGAGGGGGACCGCCTCCCCGGCGAGGTCGTCATAACAGGGATAGGGACCAAGCCACCGGGTGTGCGCATCGGCGGGACCGAGGAGGCCTCTCTACCCTACCGGCCCCGCTCCGCGGACGCGAGCCTCGCGGCAAGCGGAATTGTCCGCCTCGGCGGGGACGCCGAAGGAGACGGCCGGTGAAGCGTCCCGCCGCATCGTGGCTGGGCCGCCGGTCGCGGGCGCCGCTCGCGGAGGGAGCCGCCGCACTCATCCGCCACCCGGCCATGGACGAGTGGGTGAGGCGCGTGTGCGCGGTCTACAGCGACGGGCGCTGCCTGATCGCCGAAGGCTACGAGAGCGACCGGAGGCTGCGCGCAGCCCTCATGGAGCTCCGCCGCACCAGGGGAACTCCCTGGTACGGGGGAATGCCCGCCCGCTTGATCGGGCGCACCGCCAGTCTCGACGAGATCGCCGCGTGCTGGCGCAAGTCGGAGTCCGAGGCGGCGGGCGGCGAGGCGCCCGCCGCGGACAAGGTGCGCATGCTCTTAGAAGAGGCCGCCGCAGCCA
>JAPOPO010000248.1 GCA_026712885.1 Rhodospirillales bacterium
CGCAATCACGGGAATGTCCCGCGCCAGCGCACCGAGGCGCGCCCGGCCGTGACGGGCGCCGTCGCTCGCTTCGACCAGGACGGCCACGCGGCGCTCGGTGAGCGCGCGCTGCACCTTGTCGAAACCCGTGACCAGCGCGCCAGCGCGCCGTGCCAGCCCGAGAATATCCAGCGCCCGCGCGGTCAACTGCCGCTCCGCCTCGTCGATCAAGTCGGGCGCCACGGCGATCGGCCGTCGCGCGGCGCGGGCGAACAGGCCGCGCGCACAGGCCTTCTCCAGCGCGGCGCGCTCGGCGGAGACCCAGAGCCCCCGGCCCGGCAGCGCCTCGCCCAGGTCCGGCACCAACGCGCCGGCAGGGTCGACCACGAAACGCAGCAACGACTCGCGCGGCTTGCTGGCACCGCTCGCGATGCAGCGCCGGGAGCCGGCGTCCGGCGAGGCCGGGCGATTGCGCATGTGTGCCGATGCGGTCAAACGTTCGGTCTCTCGTGCTCCTCGGCGACGGTCTCCGCAGCCTCGTCGGCCGCGCTGGCCCCGTCGGCCTCCGCCCCGTCCGCCGGCTCCTCGTCGTCGAACCAGTGGGCCCGCGCCACCATGATGACGGCGTTGGCCTCGTCGATTGACGGGGCCAGGTTGCCCAGAATTTCGATGAGCTCGTCGCCGGCGAGATCGCCGAGATCGTCCAGCGTCTTGACCCCGTTCTCGCCGAGGGCCACGAGAATCGCCGGGTCCAGGCCCTCGATGGCGGCGACCTCGTCGCTGACGCCGAGCTCGACCCGGCGCTCGTTGAGCGCCTTGTTCATCGCTTCGACGTAAACCGCGGCGCGGCTCGCAAGCTCGACCGCCAGCTCCTCCTCGAAGCCCTCGATCATGGCCAGCTCCTCGATCGGGGCGAAGGCCACCTCGTCCACGGTGGAGAACCCCTCCGTCACGAGCAGGTGGGCGATCACGTCGTCGACATCGAGCGCTTCCATGAACATTTCCGACCGTGTGCGAAACTCCTCCTGACGACGTTCGGATTCCTCGGCCTCGGTCAGGATATCGATGTCCCAGCCCGTGAGGTTGGATGCCAGCCGCACGTTCTGCCCGCGTCGGCCGATGGCAAGCGAAAGCTGCTCGTCCGGCACGACCACTTCGATGCGCTTCGCTTCCTCATCGAGCACCACCTTGGTGACCTCGGCCGGCGCCAGCGCGTTGACGATGAAGGCCGCAGGATCGGGCGACCATTGGATGATGTCGATCTTCTCGCCCTGAAGCTCGCCGACAACGGCCTGCACGCGGGAGCCGCGCATGCCGACGCAGGCGCCGACAGGATCGATGCTGCTGTCGTTGGAGTGCACGGCGATCTTTGCGCGGCTGCCGGGATCACGCGCCACGGCATCGATTTCGATGATGCCGTCGTAGATTTCCGGCACTTCCTGAGCGAAGAGCTTGGACATGAAGTTAGGGTGGGTGCGGGACATGAAGATCTGCGGCCCGCGCGGCTCGCGACGGACGTCGTATATATAGCCGCGCACGCGGTCGCCATTGCGGAAGGATTCGCGCGGTAGCAGATCTTCCCGGCGGATCACGGCCTCGGCCCGCCCCAGGTCGACGGTCAGCCCACCATACTCGGTACGCTTGACGAGCCCGTTGGCGATTTCCTGCACGCGATCCTTGTATTCCTCGTACTGACGCGCCCGCTCAGCCTCGCGCACCTTCTGGACGATCACCTGCTTAGCCGTCTGCGCCGCGATGCGACCGAAGTCGATGGGTGGCAGCGGGTCCGCCAGATAGTCGCCGACCTGCGCGGCCGGGTTGCGTTCCTGCGCCTCGCTCAATGCGATCTGGGTGGCCTCGTTCTCGATCTCCTCGGCCACCTCGAGATAGCGCATCAGCTTGATCTCGCCGGTCTCGCGGTCGATGTCCGTGCGGATGTCGTGTTCTTGCCCGTACTTCCGCTTGCCGGCGTGGGTAATGGCCTGCTCCATGGCCTCCAGCACGAGCTCGCGCTCGATGCCCTTCTCCCTGGCCACGGCGTCAGCCACCTGCAGAAGCTCGAGGCGGGCGAGGCCCGCAGTGTCCCCATCCGCCATCACACCCGCTCCGCCGCTTGGCTGGCCGCAATCAGCTCGTCGGTCAGCACGAGCTTGGCCGCCTGGATCCCGTCGAAAGGGAGTGAGACGTCCTGATCGTCAACGGTCATGCGCACGCATCCATCGCCGGCGCCCTGCAGCCGGCCACGAAAGCGGCGGCGGCCTTCAAGCGGCTCGCACATCTCCACCTTGGCCTCGAAGCCGGCAAAGCGGGCGAAGTCGGCGAGCCGCACCAGCGGCCGGTCGATCCCCGGCGAGCTCACCTCCAGCGTATAGTCGGCCACCGGCAGGTTGTCGTTTTCGAATTGCACTGAGAGGGCGCGGCTTGCCGCGGCGCAATCGTCCACGGTCAGCGGCACGCGGTCGGTCCGCTCGATCATCACTTGGAGCACCGTCTGCCTGCCCCCGCCGAGGTGGACTCGAACGACCTCATAGCCCATCGCCGCCAGCACCGGTGCAATCGCATGTTCGATCTGCCGTTCCGAGTCCACGTCTCGCGTCTTCGTCCTACCGCAGAACAGAAAAAAGGCGGGCCACAACTGCCCACCACAATTACTCAAACCCTGGGCACGCTCTTTGCCGCGCTCCTCACACCCCCGAAGAGCGCAGCACCGCTAACCTATCGCGCTTTGTGCATTCTCTTCAAGGTGATTCTCCCTGCCTCACCCCTACCAACCCTCGCAAATTGCACCAAACCGCCCACTATCGCGGACCACGGACATAGCGAAGGAAGACGGGAGCGCGCCCGGCGGCGCGGGCCTTTTGCTCGTAGCGGGTCTCCGGCCAGTCGGCCGGCCGCGACGGCCAATCGGCGGAAATCCGATCGGTCAGAGCGAACGCCTCGTTGCCGGCGACGTGCTCCACCGTCCACTCCACATAGCCGCTGTCGTCGGACGCCCAGCGAAACTCGGCACCGTCTTTCAGGATGCGCGCAAAGCCCGCCAGCGTCTCGGCATCGATCAAGCGCCGCTTGTGGTGGCGCTTCTTGGGCCAGGGGTCGGAAAAAAGCACGAACAGCCGGCCGATGCAGGCCTCGGGCAAGCGATCGAGCAGGAGGCGCGCGTCGTCGGGGAAGATGCGGACCCGCCCGGCCGTGCCCTCGGCCTCCAGATGGCGCAGCAGGCCTGCGACGCCCTGGACGAAAGGCTCGCAGCCGATGAACCCCACGGCCGGATTGGCGCGCACCTGATGGGCGAGATGCTCGCCGGCTCCGAAGCCGATCTCGAGCCAGAGGTCGCCGACCGGAGTCGGGAACAGCCCGCTCAGGTCGATTTGAGCCTGCGCGTCCTCGGGCAGGGCGAGCTGCAGCGCAGGCAGGGCGCGCTCCAGCAGCGCCTGACGGCCGGGGCGAAGCCGGTGGCTGAGCCTCCGCCCGTAGACGCGGCGCCGACGATCCTCCATCGCACGGCAGGACGGGCACCGGTCGGCCAGGCCCTCACCCCACCGCGGCGAGGAGCGGGTCGACGAGGTCCGTGCGTTCCCACGAGAAACCGCCGTCGGCCTCGGGCTCGCGGCCGAAGTGGCCGTAAGCCGCGGTCCGCTCGAAGATCGGGCGAGCGAGGTCGAGGTGTTCACCGATGCCCCGCGGCGAGAGGTCCATCACCGAGTTGAGCGCGTCGGCAAGCTTGGCTTCGTCAACCTGGCCGGTGCCGTGGGTGTCGACGTAGACCGCGAGCGGATGGGCGACGCCGATCGCGTAAGCGAGCTGGATCGTGCAGCGGGATGCGAGGTTGGCGGCCACGACATTCTTTGCGAGGTAGCGCGCCGCATAGGCTGCGGACCGGTCGACCTTGCTCGGGTCCTTGCCCGAGAAGGCGCCGCCGCCATGGGGCGCTGCGCCGCCATAGGTGTCGACGATGATCTTGCGCCCGGTCACGCCGGCATCGCCGTCCGGCCCGCCGATGACGAAGCGGCCGGTCGGATTGACGTAGAACCACTCCTCGTCGCACATCCACCCGTCGGGCAGCGCATCCACGACATAGGGGCGCACAATTGCGCGCACATCGTCCTGGGAGAGCGCCGCCGCATGCTGGGTCGAGACGACGACGGAGGTAGCGCCTACCGGCACGCCATTCTCGTAGCGCAACGTCACCTGGCTCTTGGAATCGGGCCCGAGCCCCGGCGCATCGCCGGCGTGCCGCGCCTCAGCCAATGCAGCCAGGATCGCATGGGCATAGTGAAGCGGTGCCGGCATGAGCGCGTCGGTTTCGCGGCAGGCATAGCCGAACATGATGCCCTGGTCGCCGGCGCCCTGGTCCTTGTTGCCGGCCTGGTCCACGCCGAGCGCTATGTCGGCCGATTGGGCGTGAACATGGACCTCGACGGCGGCCTTGGCCCAGTGAAAGCCCTCCTGCTCGTAGCCGATCTCGCGGACGCAGGTCCGGGCGATGGACTCCAGGGCATCGGCGGTAATCGAGTCGGGACCGCGCACCTCGCCGGCGAGCACCATCCGGTTGGTCGTGACCAGGGTCTCGCAGGCCACACGGGCGTTGGAATCGATCGCCAGGTAGGCATCGACCACGGCATCGGAGATGCGGTCGCAGACCTTGTCCGGGTGCCCCTCCGACACCGATTCGCTGGTGAACAGGTAGTCTCCTCGCCCCACGGCTTCCCCCTTGGATAATGATTTTCCGGAGACAGGCGGCGTTCGGCTGCGCCGTCCGGCGGTTTTCGCAGCGAACTCCGGGGCGGTCAAGCGCCGCCGAGATGCCACACACAGCGTGACCGTGGTAAGACATGCGCCCGACCGACAGGGAGAGAGCGCATGCTTGCCGATATCCGAGGCGTCTCAATCAATTACGAAATTTCTGGCAACGAGGGCGGGCCGTGGCTGACCTTCTCCAACTCGCTGGCCACGAGCCTGCAGATGTGGGACGAGCAGGAGGCCGCGCTCGCCGAGCACTTCCATATCCTGCGGTATGACAAGCGTGGGCACGGCAAGTCGGCGCCCGTGGAGGGGCCGTACACGTTCGACGATCTGATCGGCGATGTCGTCGGCCTCTGGGATCACCTGGGCATTGCCAAGAGCCACTTCGTCGGTCTCTCCATCGGTGGGATGACCGCGCAGGGGCTCCTGCTCGGCCATGCGGACCGGGTCACTGCCACGGTCATGGCGAACACCTCGGCGCACAGCGGCGAAGCGTTCATCGCCGCCTTCGACCAGCGCTTGGCCGCGGTCGCGGAGGGCGGCATGGAGGCAGTCGTCGAGTCGACCGTCGAGCGCTGGTTCAGCGAGGGCTACCGGGCAAGCGGCGCTCCGCGTATCGACGACGTGCGGCAGATGATCCGCACGACCTCGGTCGCAGGCTACACGGGCTGCGCGCGTGCCATCCAGACGCTCGCGAATCTCGACAAGCTGGGCGCGCTCGACCATCCCGTCCTGCTGATCGCCGGCTCGCAGGACCCCGCCACCCCGCCGGCCGGCATGCGTCTGATGCACGAGCGAATCGACGGCTCCCAGTATCTCGAACTCGACGCCGCTCATCTCTCGAACATCGAGCAGGCGCCGGGATTCACGGCCGCGCTGAAGTCGTTTCTCTCCGCGTACTAGAGCACCGTCCGACGACACCCCTCCCCCTCTCCGCCCTCCTAGAGTGGAGGTGGACAGGGATAGGCGGGGCGAGCAATCTGTTGAGACGCGGTCGGATCGATTTCAGGGCGGGAATCACCGGGATCAGGTGGGATGAATCGGCATGTCTCACCAGGGTCACGGCCTGCGTCGCGCCCGGGCGCGACCCGAAGGGCGGCGCCGTCCGCCCCGCAAAGTGCGTCACGCCCCTGGCCCGATGCCCCGCATCGTGCGCTCCCGCGCGCGTGGAACGCGCGATGCGCTTCGCGGCTTTCCTGCTCTGTGGGCCGGACAGCGCCGCGCAGACCATGACCCTGGTGACAATCGGGGATTGAGCTGGATGGCTGGGATTCCGCACGAGCCCACGGGTCCACCGGCGCCGACGTGACGGTGCGGGGCGGCGGCGGCGGCCTCCCCTCCACCTCCGCGCGGATGACGGCGACGGTCTCCGGAGAGAGCCCGCCCCGGCGCTTGGGCCCGCCGGCGCGCGCGGCCTTCTCCGCCGCCTGCTTACGGTCCGCCCGGAGCTTGTCGGTGCCCTCGATGCGCTTGAGGGTGAGGGCGAGGCGGGCGAGCTCCTGTGTCGAGACGGGCTCCTCCCGCGCGCTGAGATGGGCCATGGTGGCGAGCGCCATCGTCCGCAGGGTCTCGATCAGGATCAGCCCCGCCTGACCTTCCGGGCGCTCGCCGAGTTCTCGCACCCACGCTTGAATCGTGCGGTCGGTCTCCTGCTGCTCTCGGATCAGGTCGCGCATGGTCTTGGCGTAGCGGCCGACGGCCGAGCGCGAGCATGTCTCGCCCTCGGCCCGGATGCGGGCGGTGATCTCGTCGATGGTGGCACCGTCCGCGATGGCCTGATCGACGGCCTCGCGCAGCTCGGCCGGCAGGCGCTTGATGGAGGAGCGCCCGAATGCCGGACTGGTCGGGGTCTTCTGGGCTTCATTCTGCATGGCGTGGATACGCTCTCGGGATGTTTCCTGGCTCATCCCGCGATGCTGCCCCGCGCCGCCCGCACCCTCCACCGCACCATGGTCCGGGGCATCCGAGAGGGAACGCCCTCTCCTCACCCCGGCCCTCTCCCTCCCGGCGGGGAGGTGGGGTCGCTCGCGCCCGAAGGCTCGCGAGCGCGGAAAATAGGGTCACGCGCGATCGGGCGCCCGCCGTTGAGGGAAATGAATAAGGCGGGCGCCCGGCGTCTGAGGGATACGAGTAAGCTGGGCTTACTCGTCGTCTGTGTGGATTGGCGCCTCCGGATGGAAGGCGTGGAAGGCGAAGGCGAAGGCGATGTCGTAGGGCACGTCCTCCAGGCTCCCATCGCCGCACGCACGCTGCACGACCACGTTGCCGACGTCCTTGCCCTTCGCGATCCTGCGGCTGTCCAGGGCCGAGTTCTGGCCGGACTCCCAGGTGATGACCAGATCGCCCCGCTGGTAGCGGCCGGCATCGCGGATGAGCTGGAGGCTCCAGGCCTCGTCCTCCACCACCACCACGCGCGCCAGCGGCTCGATCCCCTCCGGCAGGTCGCCGTTGTAGAGGAAGGGACGCGAAGAGGAATCGTAGCTGGAATAGGGGTTCATGCCGTAGGCGCGCGCGCCTGAGCGGCTCGGCACCAGGACCTTGCCGTCGTCCCCCACGCGCTCCTTGAAGCGGGCGAAGGATTCGAGCCGCGACGGCAGCCGCTTGAGCGCCGTGCCGGTGTAGACGCCGACGATCCCCTCGCCGGTAAACTGCTGCCACCAGCTCTCGGTCTGCCGGTCGTACATCACGAGGTCGGAGTTGCGCAGCTTGCCGGTTGTGCCGAAATCCAGCACCGCATCACCCACGCGGCGGTCGTACACGACAGCCGAGTTGCAGAGCGGGCAGAACGTGACGGTGATCGGGACGTCGCCCACCGTGTCGTTGACGATCTCGTGCCAGATCAGGATTTGCAGCGGATAGGCTCGCTCATCGTCGCCGACGACGAAGCTGATCACGGGCTCGGGGCCGGCCCGGCGCCCGCCGGCGCCCCGCCCCCACGGCTTCACCCCCTCCGCCGGCTACGATCCCTCGTCGCGCCCCTCCCCCTACAACGGCGACCTGCCGGAGGGGATGGAGCCGCTCGCGCGTGTGGTGGTGGTGGAGGACGAGGCCTGGA
>JAPOPO010000505.1 GCA_026712885.1 Rhodospirillales bacterium
CTCGGGTCGGGGCAGCTCCGCGAGAAGCCTTGCCGCCTCCGGCCCGAGCCAGACGGTGCGCGGCCCGGTCTTGGAGTCTTCGAGCCGGGCGCTCGCACCGTCCTCGCCCAGCTCTCCGATCTCGTCCCACTTGAGGTCGAGCACTTCGGAGAGCCGCGCACCCGTCAGCGTCAGCAGCCGTATCGTCGCGACCGGCCAGGGGTGGTCGGCCTGGTGGCTGTCAAGAATCTTGCCGAGGCGTTCGAGCTCATCGCGGTCGAGAAAGCGCGCCACGGACCTGCGCGGGTTCTTGACGATGTTGGCGCAGGCGTCGGGGACGTGCTCACCGATCTCACCCCACTGGCGGGCCGCAGCGAGCATGGCGCGAAGCGCCTCGAAGGCGCGGTTGGCCGCGCCGGGCTTGTCCACGCTCGCCGCGTCGAACCATGCCGAGACGCGGGCATGGTCGATGGCGTCGAGACGCATAGTGCCAAAGGCGGGCATCAGCCGGTTCCGCATGTAGCCGTCGAAGGTCTTGAGCGAGGCCGGCTTCCAGCGATGCTTGCGCCTCTCCCGGTAGCGGGCGGCAAAGTCGCGGAAGAGCGGCGCCCTGGTCTTGCGCGGCGCCGGGACGGTCTCGCCGCCCCACAGGCGGACGAGGACGGTGGCGGCCTCCCTCCGGGCCTGCTCGATGCCCATCTCGGGGAAGCGCCCGAGGGTGATCTTGCGCATGCGGCCATTGGCGCGGGTCTGAACGATGAAGGACTTGACGCCCGAGGGATGCACCCTGACCCCGAAATGCGCGAGCGACCCGTCCCACAGGGTGTATTCCTTGGCGCGCGGCTTCGCCGCGGTGATGGCGTTCACGGTGAGCCGGGTATGGCGGGTTCTACTTGTCATGATCTGCCTCCTTCCCGCTTCCGGTCATGGCCTCGTGGACGATGCCGGAGATGCGCCCCGCCGCCGCACGAACGTGTTCGTCGGCGAGATGGGCGTAGCGCTCGGTGGATGCGACGTCGGCATGGCCCAGCAGCCGGCCGACGGTGTAGAGATCGAGCCCGCTCATGACGGCGTGACTGGCGAACGTGTGCCGGCGGTCGTGGATGCGCACGCCGTCCAGTCCAGCAAGGTCGCGCAGCTTCTGCCAGCGCAGGCCGAGATCGGTCATCGGGCCGTTGCCCCTGCGGTTGGGGAAGACGAAGCGCCCCTTTCGGGGCAAGGCGTTCAGCACCGCCCGCGCGGGCGGCGGGAGCTGAATGGCCTTGGGCCCGGTCTTCGAGTCCGGCAGCACGGCCCGGGTGCCGCGTATCCAGTCCCACCGGAGGCGGGTGATCTCCGACGACCGCGCGCCTGTGAACAGCAAGAGCCGGATCGCGGCGGTGGCCTGCTTGTCCTCTGCGTGGTCGAGCACGAAGCCGAGGCGCTTGAGTTCGTCCAACGACAGGAACCGCTCGCGCGGCGCGGTCTTGTAGCGGCGCATGTTGCGACAGGGGTTGGAGCCCTGAGGCCGGAAGTCCCAGAGCTCGGCCTGCCGCATCATGACGGAGAGCACCGGCAGCGCCCGGTTGGCGGTGCCGGGGGTGGCGCTCATGGAATCGAACCAGCGCTGCACGTCCGCGCGGGCGATCTCGGCGACGGGCATCGTTCCGAAGAAGGGCACGAGGTGGCGGTCGATCAGGTGACGGTTGCTGTTCCTGGTGGACAACTTCCAGCGCCGCCCCTGGCGGCGCATGAACTCGGTCACGAAATCGGCGAACTGCGGCCCGGTCTCGCACTCAGTCTTGGCGGCCGCGATGGCGGCTACGGCCTTTTCCCTAGCCTCTGCGGCAGTCATCTCGTCGGCCGTGCCGAGGATCGTCTTGGACCTGCCGATCGGGCGCGCCGCCCGGACGAAGAAGGTCTTTCTGCCGTTCTTGGAGACCGTGAGGCCGAAGGCGGGCAGGTCCCTGTCGATAACGGTCAGGCCCTTTCGCCCGATTCGTTTCTCGCGGAACGAGCGTCCCACGGTCCGTTCGTTGATGGTCGCATGGATGCGCATGGGCGCGTCTCCGTTGTCTGTTACCTCGGACGCCGCCCGTTCGGAGGGAACGGGACGGCGGTTTCGGGGAGACAACGCGACCCGCGCGGGAGATCGCGGCCAAGGACCGAATCAAGCCCAATGGACTGATTCAGCGCGAAAATCGTCCGGAGAAGGAAGCTATTCGGTTCTCGCTCTATGCACCCTAGGTGCGTGGGGTGTGAGATTTCAAGCGGCTGCGCCGTAGAGCCGGAACTTGAGGGGGGCGAGAAGAGCGGTCAGGGCCAGCCCTGTTTCGAAGGCGGGGAGGATTGTCTGCGGCAGGCGGTCGCGCGACCGCGGCGAGCAGGCAAGGGTTGGCCGGACGGCAACCGGGTCGACGCGCAGAGGCTGGCGATCATGGTCAGCTCAGTTGACCGATCACCATCGTCGTCGCGAACGTCGGGCGTGGTGACACCGAGCCGTTCAGGCGCGGCGGCACCATGGTCCGGCAAGGTGTCGCAACGATCGTTGCCATCGGTGACGGCGCGGACGTCGGGCGCGCACGCGGGCCTTGCACAAGAGCTTGCAGTTCATCTTGCGGAGGTGAGTTGGCGAGCGACATCGGCGGCTGCACTCGTGAGCGCACCATGGCCATCACCATCGCGATGGTCATCATCGGCACAGGCTGGATCGCGCGCGGTCGTTGCGCGCGCCGGTGAGGCAGTCGTCGTCGGCAACGTGCAGCTCGACCGCGTGCAGGCCGTCGCGGACTGAACTGCGGCGAGGTTGGACGACAGGCCGGAGAGCACGAGGCGCGCATGGAGCCCGGCGATGGCGCGTAGCGCCGAGCCGGGTGCGGGCGTGGTTGTTGTCGCCAACGGGGAAGGGCGCTTGCAGCGCCGGCGCGAAGTGCCGTGCCGCGATGTGCGGTGGGACGCGGCAGGAAAAGACTGGCCGGTTCCTGAACGAGCAGGAACCGGCCAGGAAGTTGGACAGGGCGCCGCAGTCATGCGGTAACCGCGACGCTCACGGCAGGA
>JAPOPO010000509.1 GCA_026712885.1 Rhodospirillales bacterium
CCAGTGGCTGAGCGCAGCGCCGAAGAAGATGCTGGCCCAAAAGATTCCGGCGGCGACCACCACGTAGTTTAGTTGGGCGAAGAAGAGCGCGCCGGCGCGGCGCACGATCTCGAAGAAGCAGCTGTAGGTGATCGCCTGCCCGGCCGTGGCCCAGAGCAGGCCCCAGAGGCCGGAAGAGTCGGCGTCGGTCGGCAGGAAGAACTCGCCTTGCGCTAGCATCACGATGAGCAGCAGGAGCGCAGCCGTGATCATCATGCCGCCGCAGAGCGCGAACGCGCTCACGCCCACCGGCGAGAAGCGCGCGCCTGCGACGTTGTTCACCGCCGCACAGAGCGGCATCAGCAGCGAGAACAGCACCCACACCCAGGCGCCCGACTCAGGCAGGCTGCCGGTGGGCACGACGATCAGCAGGATCCCGCCGAAGCCGAGCAGCACGCCGGCGACGCTGAGCCAGCGGAACCGGTCGAACCTCAGCACGAGGGTCAGCGTGTAGGTGGTCGCCGGGATCAGCGCTGCGCAGAGCGTGAGCACCGCAGGCGGCAGCCTGTCGGCGACGTACGTGACGACCAGCAGCGGGCCCAGGAAGCCGAAGACCGCGACCAGCCCGAAGACCCGGAGGTTCTCCTTCCTGAGCGATGGCGGCTTGGAGATGATCGTGGCCAGCACCAGCGTTATCACGCCGGCGAACAGCGCCTGCCAGAACGAATAGGCGATGAAGGGGAAGCCCGCGTCGATCGCGATCTTGTTGGCGGTGAACAGGCTGCCGTAGGAAATGCCGCCGAGCAGCAGCAGCACGGTCGGCAGCATGAGCCGGTTTTCGCGGAACTCGTCGAGCAGCCGCTTCATGGCCTTGTCCCGCACAGCGCAACCCGGCGATCTCTTGGGTCAGGGCGGGCGGCAGACATGAGGAGAGGAGGCGGGAGCCGGGCGCCGCGCACCCGCCCTTCAGCCCGTGCTCGCG
This sequence comes from Rhodospirillales bacterium, assembly GCA_026712885.1. Taxonomy (GTDB): domain Bacteria; phylum Pseudomonadota; class Alphaproteobacteria; order UBA828; family UBA828; genus WTGU01. The sequence continues at coordinate 962 of JAPOPO010000509.1, forward strand.
GGTGGGCGCGGCGGCGTGGTGGGCACTGATGGATTTGAACCATCGACCTCTTGCATGTCAAGCAAGCGCTCTCCCCCTGAGCTAAGCGCCCGTGCTGCCAGCAATCGGGCTTAGCACCGCGCGCGCGGCGTTGGCAAGACCGGCCGCACGGATGACAGGGCCGGCCTTTTGCTCTAAACCGCGAGGAATGAGCCGAGGAGGACAGCCCGCCCGGCGCCGCCGTGAGAAGCCGCTCGCGGCCGTCAACGGGGTCATCGACTTGCGCCTGCCGGCGCGCCAGACGGCGCCGCTCATTTTCGCCTCCCCGCACAGCGGCACCGATTACGACCCGGCGTTCATCGAGAGCTCCCGGCTCGACGAGAGGAACCTGCGGCGCTCCGAGGACAGCTTCGTCGACGAGATTTTCTCGGGCGCGCCCGAGAAAGGCGCGCCGTTGCTTTGCGCGCTCTACCCGAGGGCCTACCTGGATCCCAATCGCGAGCCCTACGAGCTCGACCCGGAGATGTTCTCCGAACCGCTGCCAAGCCATGTGAAGACGCGCTCCGACCGGGTGCGCGCGGGCTTCGGCACCATCGCCAAGCTGGTCGCTTCGGGCGCCGAAATCTATGCCGGCAAGATGTCCTTCGCCGAGGCCGAGCGCCGCATCGAGACGCTCTACCGCCCCTATCACCGGGCGCTGGAAGGGCTGATCGAGGCGACGCGGCACGACTTCGGCGCGGCGTTCGTGCTGGATTGCCACTCCATGCCCTCGGTGGGCGGGCCGACGGACCGCGACCGCGGCACGCCCCGCCCCGACATCGTGCTGGGCGATCGCTTCGGCGCCTCCTGCGAGCCCAAGATGATCGAGACGGCGGAGCAGATCCTGCGCGATCTCGGTTTTTCGATCAGGCGCAACGAGCCCTACGCCGGCGCCTACACCACAGCCCACTACGGCCGCCCCCACGAGCGCGTGCACGCGCTGCAGATCGAGGTGAACCGCAGGCTCTACATGAACGAGGCCACGGTCGCCCGCTCACGCGACTTGCCCGGCCTGCAGAAGAAGATGAACAGCTTCATCGCCACCTTGGCAAAAGAGAGCCTGGTGCTCGTCGAGGCGCTCTGAGCAGCGATGGGGTCGTTGAACGGGCGGCGATCCTGGAATATTGATGACCCACCGGCGGCGAGGGCCGCCCAGGCAATCACAGGGAGCAGACCATGAGACTGAGCCGCAGACAGTTCTTCCAAGCCGCATCCGGCGCGCTGGCCTTCGCCAGCCTGCCTCATGTTCTGCGCCGCGCCGGCATCGCGAGCGAGGACCCGATCAAGGTCGGCAACATCCTCGACCGCACCGGCATCCTCAACATCTACAGCCTGAAGCAGATCCAGGCGACGGCGATGGCGGTGGACGAGATCAACGCCGCCGGCGGCCTGCTGGGCCGTCCGCTGGAGCTGGTGTTCTACGATTCCCA
>JAPOPO010000510.1 GCA_026712885.1 Rhodospirillales bacterium
AGTGCCTTGCGCGAGAGCAGGGGCGACTTGCCGAACTCGGTCATGTTGGCCATCAGCGGCGCGTCGATGGCAGCACGGAAGGCCTCGAACTCGCGCTCGTCCTGCAGCGCCTCGGGGAAGATCATGGCCGCGCCCGCATCGACGTAGGCCCTGGCCCGGTCGATGGCCTTGTCCAGCCCCTCCGGCCCGCGCGCGTCGGTGCGGGCGATGAGCAGGAAATCCGGGTCGCGCTGCGCCTCGGCCGCGGCACGCACGCGGCGCACCATCTCCGCCGTCGGCACCAGGATCTTGCGCTCGAGGTGGCCGCAGCGTTTGGGGCTCTCCTGGTCTTCGAGGTGGCAGCCGGCAAGACCGGCTTCCTCAAGGAGCGCCACGGTGCGGGCGGCGTTGAGCGGTGCGCCGAAGCCGGTGTCGACGTCGACGATGACCGGCAACGTGCAGGCCCGAACGATCGCCTGAGCGCGGGCGACGACTTCGCTCTGCGTCACCAGCCCGATGTCGGGCAGGCCGAGATCGGCGGCGAGCGCCGCTCCGGAGACGTAGACGCCGTCGAAGCCCTGGCGCTCGATCAGCTTCGCCACGATCGGCGCGAACGCGCCGGGAAAACGCAGCAACCCGCCGCCCGCGAGCGCCGCCCGCAGGGCCCGGCGGCGCTCCGGCGCAGGCACGGCCCCGGCCCCGATCACGCCGCACCTCCGAGGGTCCGGCGATGTGTGCGCGCCAGAGCACCGTCCGACCTTATCGGGCCTCCAAGGTCCGAACGACACCCAACTCCCCCTGTCCCCCTCCCCCCTCGAGGGCGGAGGGGGAACGCAAGCGGCACCGGCCAGGACTCTCCCTCTCCGCCCCTGGGGGCGGAGAGGGTCGGGGTGAGGTGGGGGATTCCAGGGCCGTACTGCGGACAAAATGAGGGACCCTGATGCAATTGGCTCCGATCCCTTCTGGTCGCATGGCGCGCTAGGGTGCAGCGACGCATGTGATGGTATATGGTGCGCGCGGCTGCCCGGCGACGGGGGGCCCGAGGGTTCTTGCGCACTTCGCCGCGGGGCAAGGGAGGAGATCGATGAAGCTGGGCCTGTTCATGATGCCGATCCACAACCACACGAGGGACTATCACACGACCCTCATGGAGGATATCGAGGCGATCGTCCATGCCGATGGCCTCGGCTTTTCGGAGGCTTGGGTCGGCGAGCATTACAGCTCCAAGTCGGAGCAGATCACCTCGCCGCTGATCTTCCTCGCGCACGTGCTGCCGCGCACCAAGCAGATCGTCGCCGGCACCGGCGTCATCTGCCTGCCGCAGTACCACCCGGCGGTGACGGCCGGGCAGATCGCCATGTTCGACCACCTGTCGAAGGGGCGCTACATCGCGGGCCTCGGTCCCGGCGGGCTGCCGCCCGACTTCGAGATCTTCGGCGTGATGGACGCGGACCGCAACTCGATGATGATCGAGGCGATCGACATCATGGTCGATATCTGGACCTCGGATCCGCCCTACAAATACGACGGCAAGCACTGGCAGATCTCCCTCAAGGACTGGGTCCACGAGGATATCGGGCTCGGCTACATGGCCAAGCCCTATCAGAAGCCCTATCCGCCCATCGCCATCTCGGCGATGAGCCCCTTCTCGGGCTCGATCAAGTTTGCGGGCTCGCGCGGCTACATCCCGATCTCGGCCAACTTCATCGGCACCTGGTCGGCCAAGTCCCACTGGCAGGTCTACGCCGATGCGGCGGCCAAGGCGGGTCATTCGACCGACCCGGAGATCTGGCGCGTCGCGCGCAACGTCCACGTGGACGAGACCGACGAGGCGGCCGAGGCCTTCGTCAAGAAGGCCGAGGACAGCACCGACTGGTACTTCAGCTACCTCTTCAGGATCTTCGAGCGCGCCGAGATGAAGGGGCCCTTCGTCGTCAACCAGGGCGACGACCCGGCCGAGCTCACGCACGAATCGATCCGCGACAGCTACACGATCTACGGCAGCCCGGAGACGGTCGCCGAGAAGATCCTGGCGCTGCGCGACGAGATCGGCCACTTCGGCACGCTGATGCTGACCGCGCAGGACTGGACCGACAAGGAGCGGATGAAGCGCTCCATGTCGCTGCTCGCCGAAGAGGTCATGCCCAAGGTCAACGCCGCCATCGGCACGAGGGCCGCGGCGGAGTAGGGCCGGCACCGAGCGCTCAGGAGCACGGGCGACGACCGACTACGCCCTCATCACCGGCGGCGCGCGGGGAATCGGCCGGGCGACGGCGGCGAGGCTCCGCGCCGACGGCTGCCGGGTTGCGGTCTTTGACGTCCTGGAACCGGAAGACCCGGTGGACGAGTTCGTGGCCGTGGACCTCGCCGATGCCGCGGCCACGGCGCGCGCGCTGGAGCAGGCGCTCGCCGGGCGGACCGTCACGCGGCTGGTCAACAACGTGGGCGCCGTGCGCCCGGCGCTGCTGGAGGACGCGACTCTCGACGACTTCGATTACCTGATGGCGCTCAACGTGCGCTCGGCGATCCAGTGCACCAAGGCGCTGGCACCGGGGATGCGGGCCGCCGGATTCGGGCGCATCGTCAACGTCTCCAGCCGCTCGGTGCGCGGCAAGGAGCTTCGCACCAACTACGCTGCGACCAAGGCGGCGCTGATCGGGCTCACGCGCACCTGGGCGCTGGAGCTCGGCGGCGACGGCATCACGGTCAACTGCATCTGCCCCGGCCCGACGGCGACCGAGCTCTACGTCGAGGCCAACCCGCCGGACTCGCCCCGCACCAGGGCCGCGCTCGCCGCGATTCCGGCCGGCCGCATCGGCACGCCTGAGGACATGGCCCACGCCATCGCCTTCTTCCTCGACGAGCGCAGCTCATTCGTGACCGGGCAGGCGATCATGGTCTGCGGCGGCTCCAGCCTCGGCGCGCGGGAGAGCTACGCGCCGAGTTAGATTTCTGGCCCGCGGGAGCGGATCAGGCGGCTTCGTCGACGGTGACGGTCACGCGCTTCCCCAGTCGGCGCAGAGCACGGTCCATCGTTGCGGCCTTGGTGCTGTGGTCTGGATTCAGCATGCGGCGCACTTCGCTCTCGGCGACGTCGAGATCGCGCGCGAGACTGCGTTGCGAAATCCCGGCTTGGCGCCAAGCCTCGTAAAGGGCCGCCTTCAGCGCGATCTGCACCGGCGGAACGACCAGGGGCCTTGTCTTGCCCGCGCGCGATGGCTCGGGCAGGTCCCCGCCCTCCCGAATCGTGGTTGCCATCAGCTCGCGCAACAAGTCCCTGGCTTCGAGGAGCGCCTCCTCGCGTGTGGCGCCATCCGTCGCACCCCATCCAAAATCCGGAAACGTGACGACAAACCGGCCGTCCTCGTCGCGTTCGATCTCGGCAGGATAGTTGTAGGTGTCAGGCATGCGTTCGGTCTCCGGGGATGCTTGCGCCGTTCCGTTCCCTAGAATTGGTCCCTGTCGATCCGAAGGTCGGCGAGCATCTTGGCGAGCAGTCCCTTGCCGATTTCCTTCTTCCGGTCCTTGACGGTCGTTCTGCGTTGGCCCGCATAGAGCGTTCCATGCGACCGGTTCCTTCGGATGCCACGAAGCGAACCTCAATATTCCGGCTCCTCGCCCACTTACGCACTCTCGCGATGAACTGCCTTCCGTTCATGCCGCGACAGTGTGAGACGTCGCCCGCGTCGGTCAATGATAAATGCGCACATTTTTGTGCGCAACAGTCCATTCCCGACGACGTCTCGGGTCAAATGTACCGAAGCGCTCTCTCAGACCGGGCGGATGAAGGTGCCGGTGCCGGGGGCGCCGATGACCTCGCCGGCGGCGAAGACCGGTGTGCCCCTCACGTACGTGCCCGTCACCCGCGCGCCGAAGGTCATGCCGTCGTAGGGGCTCCACTTGACCTGGGACGCCATGCCGGCGGCATCGAAGGTCCAGGGGGCGGGGGCGACGATGGCGAAGTCCGCGTCGGCGCCGGGGGTGAGCGCACCCTTGCGCGGGTAGAGGCCGAAGTGCCGCGCCGGCCGCTCGGCGAGCAGCGCCGCCACCCGGCTCGGCGCAAGGCCGCGTTCGGTCACCATGCCGGTGTAGAGCGCGGCGAACAGCGTCTCCAGCCCCGGCACGCCCGAGCCGTTCTCCGAGAACTCGGGGCTAGACTTGCGCGAAAGGGGCCAGGCGACGTGGTCGGACGAGACGAAGTCCACCTCGTCGGCCACCACCTTCTCCCACAGCGCCTCGCGCTCGTGGGCCGGGCGGATGGGCGGGTTCTGCTTGAGCCTGGCGCCCATGGTCAGCACCTGGCCCTCCTCGAACACCAGATACTGCACGCAGGTCTCGGCGGTGGCCTTGACGCCTTCCCCGCGGTAGCGCTTCGCCTGATCGATGCCGCGCGCGAGCGAGCTGTGCACGATGTGGCAGCGCACCCCCGTCACCCGCGCGATCTCGAAGACGGCCGCATTGGCCACCACCTCGGCGATCGCCGGCCGGCCTGCACCGTGGCTCTCCGGCGTATTGCGGCGCTCGTCGAGGAAGCGCTGGGTCAGGCGGCGGACGATCGCGGCGTCCTCGTTGTGGAAGGCGACCGAAAGTCCGGTATCCCGGATCGCCGGGAACAGCTCGTAGAGCTCGCCCATGTCGTAGCCGGGGAAGCGCACCGGGTGATACTCGTAAGTCGAGACCTTGAAGGCGCAGACGCCTGCCTCGGCGAGCGCCGCGATGCCTTCGGTGCCGGCACCCTTTTTCGGCGCGCCGTAGAGTGCCACGTCCACGACCGCGATCCGTTCCAGGGTCTCGACCTTGGCCTCGAGCAGCTCGACCGAGTTGACCGGCAGCGGGTCGTCGAACGGCATATCGACGATGGTGGTGACGCCGCCGGCGGCGGCCGCCACCGAGGCATCGCCCAGGCCCGCGATCCCCTCGCAGCTCCCGGCATGGACCTGGCCGTCGATGACGCCGGGGAAGATCAGCCGGCCCGAAGCATCGACCGTCTCCGCCGCCTCCGGCGCGGCGCCCGTGCCCAGCGCGCCGATGACCCCGTCGCGAACCGCGAGGAAGCCACCCGTCAGCACCCGGTCGGGGAGCACGAGGTCGCCACGGACGACAAGGTCGTACATGCGTCGTCTCCCCTGGTGCTGTGTCCCTAGTGCCCCGGCACGTCGTAATAGTCGCCGGCGTCCTCGGTGTAGATGTGGCGCTCGATGGCGAGCCCGGTCGCGCCGTCCAGCGTGCCCGCGGTGATCGAGACGCGGTCCTCGCCCGCCGGCTCCCAGAACAGGTTGCCGCCGCAGCGCTTGCAGAAGCCGCGCCGCGCGGTCTCCGAGGAGTGGAACCAGACCAGGGTCTCGTCGGACTCCAGCGCGAAGCGCGCCAGCGGCACGGAAGTCATCGCCGCATGGTGGCCGGAGGTCTTGCGGCACTGCCCGCAATGGCAGGCGATGACATGGCGCAAGGGGCCGGTCGCCCGGTATCTCACGCCACCGCAGAGGCAGCCGCCGGTGTGGACGTCTGTCATTCGTCTTTCCTCATGCGGGCCGCCAGGCGGCGAGCCGGGCGATCGCGGCCGCGAGCACCGCACAGCCCGCGCCGAAGTCCTCAAGCGTCATGGCCTCGTCCGGGTTGTGGCTGCCGTGGGCGTTGCGCACCAGCACCATCGCAGCCGGAATGCCCGCGCGCTGGAAGACTGCGGCGTCGTGGCCCACGGTGGCGAAGCGTCGCGTCGGTATTTGCAGTGCTGCCGCCGTTTCTTCGAGCACGGCGCAGAGCGACTCGTCCAGCGGCGCCGGCGCGGCGCTGACGCACTCGCCTAGATCGAACGTGACCCGGCGGCGGGCGGCAATCTCGGCCGCGCGGGCCTCGACCTCGGCCCGGCACGCATCGAGAAAGGTCTGGCTCGTGCCGCCGAAGTTGAGGGTGAAGTCGCAGCGGCCTGGAACCTTGGTCATGGCATGGTGGGCGCTGTCGGTGAAGAACTTGCCCACGGTAAACACGGTATCGGGCTCGCCGCTCTGCTCCCGCGCGATCCAGAACGCCTCCAGACCCTGCACGAGTTCGGTTGCGGCCAGAACCGTGTCCTGCCGGTGGTCGCGGGGCGTGGCGCCGGAATGGTCGTAGCGGCCGAGGCACGTCGCGCCGGGCCAGCGCACGTTGCCGCGAATGACGGTGGGAATAGCCACCTGCGCGCCCTCCGCCACCAGCACCGGGCCCTGCTCGATGTGGAGCTCCAGGAAGGCGCAGGCGTTGGCGGGGGAGAGGCGGGGGGCGGCCTCGCGGCGGAGCGCGTCCGCGTCGAGACCCAAGGCCGCCATGTGCTCGGCGAGGGTGTCTGCGGTGTCCGAGCGTCGCAGCGTGTCGAGATGGTCGTGGGAGAGCGAGCCGAGCGCGAGGCGGGCCCCGATGAAGGGGATGCCGAACCACACGCTCTCCTCCGCGCGCGTGGCGACGGCGGTCACGTCGCGGCCCGGCTCCCACCCGATATCGCGGAAGGCGGCGAGCGCCACGAGGCCTGCGACTGCGCCGGCGAGCCCGTCGTAGTGCCCGCCGGTCGGCACGGAATCGGTGTGCGAGCCGGTGAGGACGGCAGGCGCGCGCCGGTCGCGGCCCGGCAGCGTGCAGTAGAGGTTGCCGGCGTGGTCGTAAGCCGCCTCCAGCCCGAGCGCAGTCGCGGCGTCCGCGATGCGGTCGCTGGCGAATTGGTCTTCGGCGCTCCAGGCCGGGCGGGTCACACCGGCTTCCGCCACACTGGCCGCGCGAATCTCGTCGAAGAGCGAGTCTGCCAGCGGCAACCGCGCGTTCACGGCGGC